>JAFAOS010000468.1 GCA_019247515.1 Chloroflexota bacterium
TAGGCGAGATGATGGCCGTCCGGTGAAACCGAAACCAGTGCTGCTCGCGGATTCGAGCCATGAGTCGTGAACTCAGTGAGAGTCCCCCATGCCGGATCGTTTATCCATGGTTCCTGGACCACGCGCTGAGTCTGGTTGGTGGACCCATCCGGGCTCGCCATCGACAATGCGAGTCGTGCGTCCGTCAAAAACGCCGCATCAGTGATCGTCGCGCCCGGGTACGCCGGCTTCAGCAGCGTGGCGGTCGGCCTGCGCAGCCACATGCTCACACTGATCGCCATGTCAGCGTCCACGGGGATCTGCCACTGCTCATCGATTGCGTCTGGATGTGAGAGCACCAGCGTGCGAGTGCCCCGAGAAACGTCGAGCGCGACTGGCGTCGAACCGTGGCGAAGGCCGTCAAGCATCACGGCGGCACCGGGTGGCTGGCTTGTGATGTGTAACTGCGCCTGGTCCTGACTGGCCGCGGACCCCGACGGCGCCACAGCCCCAGCCCAATCCGGAAGCTGAACCGATGCTGGGTCTCCTCCGGCGAAAAGCCACCCGAGGCACCCGGTCGCAACTGCCAGAACGACAGCCGCAGTGCCGAGACCAACCTAGCTATGCTAGCGAAGCAGACGGTGTCGCTGTGAGTTGTCCACCGCGTGCGGTCGCTGGTCTGCTGAATCATCATTGACGCTGCTGCGCCCGAATTCGACTGTGAAGAACAGTAAGTTCACTTAGCCGGCCCCCTCCACTACGAGTCCCTCCGGATGCTCGCTTGCCGATTGGCATCAGTGTGAACTGGCTCGCGTGCCGAGACCGTGCCACTCAGCGTGCCGGGTGCGTGCCCCGATCGTGCCCGTCGCTGCCAACCACCGGCTCGTGCTACCGTGGTTCGTGGACGAAGGAACGGCGTGAGAGCGATCGTAATGCGTGCTATCGGCGGCCCGGAGGTGTTGGAGCTTGCGGAAGTCCCCACGCCCGAACCAGCCGAAGGTGAGGTGCTGATCAAGGTGCGCGCGGTTTCGATCAACCGCTCATTCGATCTGGGCGTGCGAGCCGGGACGTATGTCTTGAAACCGCCGCTGCCGCATATTCTGGGCGCCGACCCGTCTGGCACGATCGTTGCCGTCGGGCAGGGCGTCGAGCCGGCCCGGCTCGGCCAACGCGTTGTCGTGGTGGGTCGGGGCCCCAGCGGCGCCGGCGGCTACGCCGAATTTGTCGCCGTCCCGGAGGCCTGCGCAATTCCGATTCCGGACCAGATCGACTTTCCGGCGGCAACATGTATCGCCCGTCACGTTCCGACCGCCTTCCACTTGCTCGAAGTCAAAGCCAACGTGCGCCCGGGCGAGTGGGTGCTGATCATGGGCGCCGCCGGCGGGCTCGGCAACAGTGCCCTCCAGGTCGCGAAGCTGCACAAGGCGCGGGTCATCGCCGGCGCGAGCACCGATAAGCGTGTGCGCAACTGCCTCGAGTATGGGGCCGAGCAGGGCGTCAACTATCGAGAGCAGGACCTCGCAGCTGAGGTCATGCGCATCACCGCCGGCCACGGTGCGGACATCGTGGTTGAAAACATCGCCGACCCGACGCTCTGGCCCGGGGCATTCGAGAGCCTCGCGTCGGGTGGCCGGCTGGTCACCGCCGGCGCGCACGGAGGTGGAGTCGTGCCACTCGACGTGCGGCAGCTTTACCTGAAGCGGTTGACTATCATGGGCACGCCGGAGAGTCGGCCAACAGACGTGCAGCGCGCCCTCGACGCTGCCGCGAGCGGCACGATCCGCGCCAGCATAGGATGCGTGCTGCCGCTCGCAGCGGCTGCCGAAGCACACCGCCTGGTGGAGACCAACGAGGTGATTGGTAAACTGGTGCTCCAGCCCGATCTTTGAGCTGCAATGCATGCGTCCAGGGATCTGCTCGAGGAAAATCAATCTTCGTCCGCAGCCAACCAGCAGGCAACGATCGTCGCCCACGACCCGGTTCTGGACAATCGTCTCGCCGCATGGCCGCAGGGTGAGCGTTCAGACCAGAGACCGCGCGCTCCGCCTGAGGGACGTGTTCACGGTGAGCGGGCACGGACGGAGGACCTCTGGCGACAACCGGATGAATTGGCCGAGCGAAGTTTTGGCGCCTCGCACCTGCACCGTGCCTTGCGGAGTGAATGCGGGAACAGAGTTCCAGTCGCTGTGCTTCGAGTGCTCACCACGTTACCCAGATCACGACCATCGCCGCAGGTCACTTCGGAGGACGAACGTTGGCGGGAGCCCAACTTCAGCGCAGTCTACGCCGCCGTTGACCCTACGGGAATGTCGGAGAATCGGCCTGGTTACCGGGTCTGATCATCGGCAGGCTCACAGGCTCTCGGTCAGGAAGCGATCGACCAGGCGGTCTGCCGTGGTGCGGTCGGCCCGCAGTTGGACACTCTGGCGAGTTCGCGCGCCGGATGTCAGGTAGAACCGCTCGTACTGCTCGTTCCGACTCGCCAGCGCGCTGCCTGCGAAGTCCCACCCGAGGCGGAAAATGCGGGCTCGGTCGAACGCTGTGGTGTCGCCCGCACCCCGCAGGTATCGGTCGATCAGCGGCCGTAGCGCAGGATCGTCGAACGCCTCGGCCGCCGGCGTTGCCAGCAGGTTGTGCGATCCGATCAGGCGGATGATCTCGCTCACCCGCGGAAACCAGTACGGCAGCGAAGCTCTCAGCGCGTCCAGAGGCCTGGCATCCAGAAACCACGCGCCGTTGCCGTAACAGTGCGAGCCCTCCTCGGCCGAGTGAATCGCCGAGCGCGCCAACTCCGCGAAAGTCCACAGCTCGCCCAGCATCTGGAGGGTGCCCGGGTCCGTTGCGCCGATCGCTTCGGCCATACGACAGGCCAGGCCCCAGGCGAACTCTAGCTTGGTCCAGGCTCGAATCGTGGTCTGTTGCGTGAAGTTGGCGCGCCAACTGGCCGACATGACAGTGTTGTAGACAGGCAGATTGCCATTGATGAAGACGCGGTTGCGGGGAACCTCCACGTTGTCGAAGATGACGAAGGCGTCCTGTTCGTCAAAGCGACCAGATAGCGGATGGTCGAACCGGTCGTCGGTCAGCGAAACACTATCGCGACAGATGAACTTCAGACCCGGCGTATCCATGCGTATACTGAACGACAGCGCGTGCCTCCAACTGGCATCCGGCATTGGCTGGCCTGGATAAACCGCGATCTCGTCGGCGAACGGCGCCAGCGTCGCCAGCACTCGCGCGCCTCGGACGAGTATGCCGTGCTGGGTCTTCTCCACCAGGTGCAGCTGGGTTTCATCGAGGCCAGTAGGCACATTGCCCTTCGATTTGTCCGTCGTGGCATGGATGAGCGTGTGGGTCAGGCTCAGGTCGTTACGCGCGAGCTCTTTCTGAAAGGCGACCAGGTTGGCGGCGCCTTCGTCATTGCCATTGACCGCCCACTCGTCACTCCGCCCAGCGAAGCCAGCATAGGTGACGTTCATATAGTCCGGCGTGCGTCCCATCAGGCCGACCGAAAACTCTGCCACACGACGCAGGGCGGTGTGGCGACGGAGAATGTCTTCCTTCGAACGCGGGATCATGTGGCTGATGGCGATCGGCTCGCCGGTCTCGGGATCAGGCATCAGGCAGTCAGCCGGGTACTGGTAGTGCAGATCGTAGATGTCGGCTATCGCCTGAGCTCCGCCCCTCAGCGTCGCGTGCTCCATTGGATCGACGACGCGCTGCCCACCGAGCCAGACCTCACGATTGTCGCGCAGGCCGCTGAGAAACTGGGCGCCGGTGCGGGCTGGCATCAGAAGTCCCCCTATTGAAACAGATCGCTCGTCATGCTCGGTTTGGGCTCGCCGCTTGGATTCAGCGCCTTCGATGTAGCGACCGACATCGCTCCAAGTAGGAGCCAGTCGGATTGCTGGAGCTCGAGCTTCACGGCTTCACTCGCGTGGTCCGGCTGTACTCGAGCGCCGCAGTGCGAACAGGCAAACCACAGCGGGCCATCGTGGATGTCGCACCAGACAACGCTGGCGCACGCCCAGCGCAACTGGTCGTACCCATCGCGCCCGAGTTGCCGCAGGTCGTGGTAGCACGCCGCGCACCACGCTCAGCCTGGCCGCAACCCTGCCGATGCGCGTTCGCCGTACGACGGCAGCGTCAGTTTTATCTCCACGTCTGTCCCATTTTTAAGACGGCGCGCGCATCAGGTAGCGCAAGTCCGTCCGCCCGGTCAGGAGCTCGAGCGCCCACCCAGATCCGTCCTGGTCGGATCCACGCCGCGGAGGTGACTGTCTTGGCCACAAGGCCGGCAGCATCAGCATCGGCTTCTCGGACGGATTGGGACAGACACGAAAACGACCGCTCCTTAGGCGGAACGATCGTTAGCAAATTGAACTTGATTTCGAGGTGAGCCCCCTCGGACTCAAACCGAGAACCGGCTGATTAAGAGGCTGACGCACCGCACAGCGGCTGACTTCCCCGTTTTCGCATCGTCAGCTGGTTTGGATCGCCAGATTGTGACGCGTAGTCAGCCGGTGTCAGTCAGCCGGTCTGGCGCAGTCAGCCGGTCTGCGACAACAATCGCTTTCTGCCGACCGGCTGAGTGTTAGTCAGGCCGCCTGCCATGTCGGGTGCACGTCCTTTGATCGCGGCCACACAACGAGCTTAGAACAGTTGTTCTGATAGTGGGACCCGAATAGGTGTCGCCAGCTTCTGCCATCAGCCTCCTCAGCGCCGCGCTGCTGGCGGTCGTGCTGCGCCCGAGGCAGCCCATGCAGGGACCACCCGCAGCTCAGCAAGGGATAGCCTGAGGACCATGGCTCACCCCGCCCGTCGCGTGCCCGCGCCGCGTCTGCCACGAGCGCCCGCGCGGGATCCGGCTGCCCAGCGAGTCTCGGGTGGGCGATGCCCCTGCTGCTCCTGGCCACCAAGCTCGGCTTGCCACCGGCGCGGCCAGGCGGCGTCGTGCGTCCTCGGCTGATCGCGCGGCTCGACCAGAGTCTGGCTGAGGGCCGCCATCTGACCCTCGTCTCCGCGCCTGCCGGCTTCGGCAAGACCACGCTGCTCCGCGACTGGGCGGCTGGCTGCGAGCGCTTAGTCGCCTGGCTGTCGCTCGACGCGGGCGACGGCGATCCTCAGCGTTTCCTGACCTACGTCGCCGCCGCGCTGCAGCAGGTCGCGCCGGGACTCGGCGCAGGGACTCGGCCCAGGGCGCCAAGGCTGTTGCGGGCCTCGTCCGCCCCGCCCGCCGAGTCGACGCTGACGGCGCTGCTCAACGACCTGGCGGCCCTCTCCACTGGCGTCGTCCTCGTCCTCGACGACTACCACGTCCTCGATGCCCCAGCGATTCACGCGGCGGTCGGCTTCCTGGTGGAGCACCTGCCGGCTCAGGCGCACCTGGTGATCGCCACGCGCGAGGATCCGCCGCTGCCCCTCGCCCGCTGGCGCGCTCGCGGGCACCTGGCTGAGCTACGCGTGCCGGACCTGCGCTTCACCCCGGACGAGGCAGCCACCTTCCTCGCAGAGAGCATGGGGCTGCGCCTCTCGGCCGACGAGGTTGCCGCGCTCGAAGCGCGGACCGAGGGCTGGATCGCCGGCCTGCAGCTCGCCGCGCTCTCGCTACAGGGCCAGGATGACGTCGCCGGCTTCATCGCGTCGTTCACCGGCAGCCATCACTTCGTGCTGGACTACCTGGTCGAAGAGGTTCTCCAGCGCCACTCGCCCACCATCGAAACCTTCCTGCTGCGGACGTCCATCCTCGACCGCCTGTGTGGGCCGCTCTGCGACGCGGTGCTCGCTGACCCGGCCGTGTCCGGGCGGACATGCTGGCCAAGCTCGAACGCGCCAACCTGTTCCTCGTCCCGCTCGACCGGGAGCGGCGCTGGTACCCCTACCACCACCTCTTCGCCGAGCTGCTGCGCCAGCGGCTGGCCACGCGCGAGGATAGCGAGGACGTCGCCGCGCTCCACCGCCGGGCCAGCGTGTGGTACGAGGACGACGGCCTCGAGGTGGACGCCTTCCACCACGCCACGGCCGCCAACGACCTTCCACGAGCAGAGCGGCTGATCGAAGGCAGGGGTCTGCCGCTGCAGTTCCGCGGGGCGTTGGCGCCGATCCTGCACTGGCTGAGCGCGCTGCCGCCCGCGATGCTGGACGCCCGGCCATCGCTGTGGGTCACGTACGCCTCCGTCCTGCTGGCGACGGGCCGCACCAGCGGCATCGAGGAGAAGCTGCGGGCGGCCGAGCGGGCCCTTGAGGGCGTCCCGACGGACGAGCGGACCAGGGACGTTATTGGTCGGATTGCCGCCACGCGCGCCATGCTCGCGCTCAGCCAGGACGATCTGGCGGCGCTCATCACCCAGACGCGTCTGCGCGCGCTCGCATACCTGCACCCGGACAACCTGGCGTTCCGCACCTCCGCGACCTGGCGGCTGGGCTATGCCCACCAGCGCCGGGGCGAGCGCGCTGAGGCCAGAGACGCCTTCTCCAACGCCCTGGCGGCCAGCCACGCGGCGGGCAACACCATCACTGAGATCCTGGCCGCGCTCGGCCTGGCCAACGTGCAGGAAGCCGACACCCAGCTTCACCAGGCGGCGGAGACCTACGCGCGCGCCCTCCGCCTGGCGGCCGACCTCCCGTTCCCCGTGGTCAGCGGCGCCCATCTCGCCCCTCGTCCGCATCCACTACGAGTGGAACGATCTGAACGCAGCCGAGCAGACCTGGCAGCGGAGCCTCGCGCTGGCCCGGCAGATCGAGCACACGGACCGCGCCGTGGCCTGTGAGATCGTGCACGCCCGCCTGCAGCTGGCGCGGGGCGACGTCGCCGGCGCGGCCGTCACGCTGGCGGAGGCCGAGCAGGACGCGCACGCACATCACTTCGCCCAGCAGCTTCCGGAGATCGCCGCGGCCAGGGTGCTGGTGCTGCTGCGTCAGGGCCACCTGACCACGGCGGCCGAGCTCGCGCAGGCGCACGACCTCCCGCTGAGCCAGGCGCGGGTGCTCCTGGCTCAGGGCGACCCTGCGGCGGCGCTCGCGCTGCTGGAGCCGTTGCGGCGACGGGCGCAGGAGCGCCGGTGGGTGGACGAGCAGCTCAGCACCACGATGCTGGCGGCGCTGGCCCAGCACGCGGCGGGCGAGTCGGGCCAGGCGATGGACATGCTGGCAGAGGCGCTGGCCCTTGCCGAGCCTGGCGGTCTCCTGCGGGTCTTCGTCGACGAGGGCGTGCCGATGGCGCGCCTGCTCCGCGAGGCCCTGGCGCACGGCGTCTCGCCGGACCTGGTCCGGCGGCTGCTCGCCGCCTTCCCGGTCGAGAGTCCGCCTCGAGTGGGAGCCGCAACCGCCCACCTTGCAGAGTCGCTCACGCAGCGCGAGCTAGAGGTCCTGGCGCTCGTCGCGGAAGGGCTGAGCAACCAGGCCATCGCGGGCCGGCTGGTCCTGTCGGTCCACACGGTCAAGGTCCACGCCCGCAACATCAACGGCAAGTTCGGGGTCAGCAACCGCACGCAGGCCGTCGCCCGGGCGCGCCTTCAGCCTCCTGTCACCCACCTGACGGGCAGCCGCGAAGTAGTCCCCGCAATACCTCCTTCGGGGTACGCCGCTACTCCCGCCGCGGGGCCATGCTGAGGGCGTGATCGGACGCCGCGGCATACGCGACCACTCCACGCCGACGGCACCACGCGGCTGACCGGCCCGGTCATCGACCAAGCCGCGCTGTACGGCCTGCTTAGGCAAGTGCGCCACCTGGGCCTGCCGCTGCTCGCGGTCAACCGCGTGCCATCCGTCGCGCCAAGCGCCCGGTCCACCCGTCTGCCGACCGCGACCCGAATGAAGGAGCAAGGCATGGACTCGAACCGAAAAGGGCAGTCCTGACCGCAGGGTGTGCGGTTCGTCAGCAGCCTCACCGAGATTGATCGTCCGTCTTTTTTGCCGGGGCATTGGCCCCGAGGAGTGCGCGATGAGCATGGTCACAGCACGCGTAGAACCAACAGAGCTGAACGCGTCGTCGGGTGATCGCCTGGCCGGGCAGTCACACAGGCAGGCGGACCCCGGCGCCCAGGCCGACACGGGACCGGGAACTACACCCCCGATTGCACTCCCCGAGTACACCTTCGGTCGATCTCAAGCACGACTCACGGTTCGTAGATTGTCCGTGTACCGATGACAGACCGGAGGGGCCGCGAGCTTGGGATGACCGACATCTATGAAGTGCGAGTCCAGGGACACCTCGAGGACCACTGATCGGAGTGGCTCGGCGGGTTGGCCGTGCAGCGTCGAGCGGACGGCACGACCGTACTGGTGGGACCGGTGGTTGATCAGGCAGCGCTGCATCGTAATCAACGAAGGAGTAGACGATGAACACGAGTAGCAATGCCACACGGAGTTGGAAGACGTCAAGGTAATGGAGAAGACGATGCACGCGAGTAGATATGCCCCAAGGGAACTGGAAGACGTCAAGATACACGTGAAGCTGAAACTCGCAGCACTGTGGGCGAGTGTCATGTTTGTGTACGTGTACGTGGATATCATTGGCTTCTTCAAGCCTGGGGTCGTCCAGTGTGTATTTCGGTGAAAGCGAACGCCCGTTTCAGCGTTCGACTTCGTCAGGGATTGGCCGTTCGTTTTCGCCCGTTCTACACAGGCGGCGTCGCCGACCATCTGGACGAACCAGCGGCGGAGCGTGTCCAACAGCCAGTAAGCCGCAGCATGCATGAGCAAGCGGAAGGCGTTGGCCCAGAAGCGGTGGTCGCTCAAGCGGTCGGCTTCGACGGCGTTCTTGAGGGCCTTGATCCAGTTCTCGGGCTCGCCGCGGGC
>JAFAOS010000504.1 GCA_019247515.1 Chloroflexota bacterium
GGTCGCGCAGCCAGCCTGAGAATCGACGCCATTCTCAATGCTTGGGTGGACCTCTTTCAAGGGTCCACCCTTTTTCGTGCCGCCGATCCGGATCTAGCGGCAGAGATCTGCTAACAGGACAGATCTGCCTCGTCCAGTGACGCCAGCCCCTCCCGGAGTGCGTAGAGTGCCGCCTGTGTGCGGCTCGCGAGCTGGAGCTTGCGCAGGATGCTGCTGACGTGACTGCGCACGGTGGCTTCACCCACCACCAGCGTGTCGGCGATCTCATGATTACTCATCCCTCGCGCCAATAACCGCAAGACCTCCATCTCGCGCTCTGACAGCGGTTCTGAGGTTTTCGCCTGCTTTGGCTGTGCTGGCCGGTTCAATTCCTGGAGTACCATGCGCGCGATCGCGGGGTGCAAAACCGTCTCGCCGCGGTGCGCCTGGCGGATGGCCTGCAGCACCTCTTCCGGAGCGGAGTGTTTCAGGAGATAGCCCTGCGCACCGGCTTTGAGTGCGGGGAAGACGTCCTCCTCCGCGGCATGACTGGTGAGCACCACGATTCGCATATCGTGGTGTTGCGCGGTGATCTGGCGTGTCGCGTCGATTCCACCGGTCCCTGGCATTTCCAGGTCCATCAGGATCACATCAGGTCGGAGACGCTCCGCAGCATGCGCTGCCTGGTCGCCATTGTCCGCCTCACCCACAACTTCGATACCCGGTTCGCGATCCAACAGCGCGCGCATACCCTTGCGGACGACGGCGTGATCGTCAACCAGCAAGACGCGAATCAGCTTCTCGTTGGGTTCTGTCATGCGGGCACATCGATTCGTACGCAGGTGCCCGCCCCGGGAGCACTATCGACCTGCAGGCCACCCCCAAGACGAGCTACGCGTTCACGCATCCCAGCCAGACCGAAGCCACTCGTAGAAGTCTCGGTCGCAAATCCCACGCCGTTATCCTCGATCTCCATCACGACGCGGCCGAACGCGACAGTCAACGCAACACGCACGCGGCTAGCCCGTGCGTGTTTCAGCACATTGCTCAACGCTTCCTGGGCCAACCGATACAGGTCCTGCTCTCGATCAGGCGCAAGGCGTATGTCACTACTGCATTCGAACTCGGCGGCGAGCCCCGCTCGGGCTTCGACGGCCTGCAACCGAGAACGCAAAGCTGCGGCCAATCCGTGCTCGTCCAGAATCTGAGGTCGAAGCTCGAATAGAAGTTGGCGCATCTCCGCAAGCGCCTCCTGGGTTGTTTCGGCAACATCAGCCAGGTTGGTGCTAACCGACGCCGGATCGCCGTCGTTCATTGCCCGCCGCGCGGCAGCGGTATACAGGGAGATTCCATACAGGCCTTGCGTGACGGAATCGTGTAGCTCACGAGCCAGGCGCTGCCGTTCCTCAAGGACGGCGGCCTGGCGAGCCCGCTCGTGGAGGCGGGCGTTTTCGATCGCCACCGCCGCCTGACGCGCGATGGCCAGTGCGAGACCCGCGTCACGTTGGCTGAATGCGTCGAATGCGGGGCTTGTCAGGCTCAACAGGCCGACGACGCGATCCCTGATCACCAGCGGAACCCACATCAACGAAGTGATCACGTCCAGGGACGGCCGCATCGCGCTGCCGCCCACGACACGGCGGAACATTTGCGCGACGTCCGACTCGGCCCAGATATCGCGCATGCGGATGGGTTCGCCGCTCGCCAGCTGTGACCAGTGCGGCTCCATCGCTGCGGTCTGAAACCGCACCGTCCTGGCCACCTCCTGGTTGAACGCGTTCGGACCGCGAAAACCGAGGAACGCGAACTCGTCGCCCTGGAGCTCCCAGATGCTCGTTCCTGCGTAATCGACCAACCTCTTCATGTGGTCGAGCAGGACTTCGAGCAGCCTTGGAAGCTCGAGCGTGGACGCCAGGTCGCGCGCAGCGTCGAGCAGAGCGGCGACTTCAGCCCCGAAGTCGTCGAGGCCGCTTTTTCCGAGAGCGTTGTCGCCTGGCTGTGTGGCGGGCCGCATTGGAACGGCTAACTCTACCCGGGCTGAGGGAGTGGGCTCCAGAGTTTAGGTCCCAAACATGGTGGACCAGGGCGATTGCGCAGCCCAGAGTCGCCGCCCTGCCGACTCAGGCGTGAGCTGCGTGTGCTTCAGTACCTGTTGAGCGCCTCCTGCGGTTCAGAGAGCGGTCGGCGCTGGGCCGAGAGGGTCAGAGGTGGAGCGCGTCCAGAAGCTCGTCGGGCCGACCGGCCTTTGCGACGAACGCGTCCGCGCCCGCTCCAAGAGCATCGTCACGCCGATCGACTGCCAGGCTGTGACCACCACCCGCACGCTCGGCCATCGGCGCTTGATTTCGGCAGTTGCGGCGATGCCATCGAGGTGCGGCATGCACCCGTCGAGGATCACCATGTCAGGCGCGAGCTGCTCGATTCTGTCGGATGGCCTGTTGACCGTCTGAGGCCTCGCCAACCACCTCGAGACCACGGTGCGCCGACAGCAACGCCCCTAGCGCTGCGCGTGCGCTCCCGATCGTCTGCGATGAGCAGGCGAATTCGGCGATCAGTCCGTGGCTGGCGTTCGACGTTCATGGCGCTTTGAGTGTGGCCTATAACGACCCGCCCCGACATCTGATGAATCATGGGTTCACACGGGCCAGGCATTCGACATTTGTTGGAGTCATGTTCAACAGATCGCGACAGCGCATTCCACCCCGCGGCGGATGTTGGCGACGCAGCCTTGCGAGACACTTTGAGCAGTGCAGAAGCGATTCCGACCAGGACCGTCGGCCTTCGCTTCCACACGGACTCCGATGAAAGGACACCTCACCAATGTCGCATCCGTACATGTTCGAGGTTCTGGTTTCGGAACACGTCGAGAACCTTCTTGCGGAAGCTAACCGAGATCAGCTGGTTGCATTGGCTCACTCCACCGGAGGTCAAGAATCCGCATTTGCTCCCATCGTTTCGTTCATGAACCTCCTGCGCTCACAAATTCTTGCCCCCGCCTACACAGCACTTCTCTCGCGGACCGTTGCTTCCAGCCTCTGAGGAGAGTTGACATGCTGGATTTGATTCCGCGAATCCGTAGTGGTCGTCGTCGCCCGGTCGCGGCGCGCAGTGCTGGCCGCCGAATCCTTGTCTGGACGGGCCGCATCCTGGCGGTCCTCCTGGGGCTGGCGCTGCTGGGTGCCGGCTACGAGTCGGTCTCAGAAGCCGCCGACGCGCGCGCCTATCCCCCGCCCGGCCGGATGGTCGACGTGGGTGGCTATCCACTCCACATCAACTGTGTTGGTACGGCAGTCCAACCGTCGTGATCGAGAGTGGCTTGGGAGACTGGTCGGCGTCGTGGAGCAATGCCGTGCAGCCGGAGGCGGCCAGGACAACGCGGGTGTGCACCTATGACCGCGCGGGAATGGGCTTCAGCGAACCTGGCCCGCTGCCGCGCACAGCCGCGCGCTTCGCTCAAGAGCTGCACACGTTGCTGCAGCGCGCCGACATCTCGGGGCGGTACGTGCTGGCCGGGCATTCCTCGGGCGGCTTGACCGTGCGGGTGTTTGCCGCAGCCTATCCGGCCGAGGTCGTCGGGGTGATGCTGATCGACTCGGTGACCCCGGGCCACGGTGCGCAGGCTGAAGCGCCCACCGCGACAGGCTGGTTGTCGATCGCAACGCTCCCGGCACGCATCGGCCTGCCGCGATTGCTGGCTGGGCCACTCGATCTGAGGGCGGGCATGGCGCCCGAGATCGCGAATGCCTACGTCGCCAATTCCGTAACTCCGCGATCGGCGCAGACCGGCCTGGATGAATTCGTCGGTATGTCGCAAGGTGCTGCCGAGGCTGGCGCAGTCACAAGCCTCGGCGAACTCCCCCTGATAGTACTCTCGCGCGCGCCCAATCGCGATCTGGACTGGGATCGCAAACAGACCGATCTCCTCCGCTTGTCATCGAACAGCCAGCACCTCTTTGCCGACAGGAGCGGACACAACATTCAGCTTGATGAGCCAGAGGCGGCAGCCAACGCGATTGTGCAGATGGTCGAGCAGGTTCGGGGCAGTGACTCCACGTTGCTAAGCTCGGGGGCGGCTGACGAATATCTCACCTGAGAACCGACGCGGCCTGCGTGGTCCCCGACACCGAGGTCGTACGCCTCAGAGTGGTCCGCTTGCAGAGCTGTCAGCTTGCTAGGTCATCGCGCCGCTCACGGTCGGCGCGCTGCTCACCGGCCATTGATGACGCGCCTTTTCCGCCTGCGTTACGTGTGAGCAGCCACTCCGTCAATCGCTGTATTCCGCAAGGCAGGCGTCCGCTGGTGAGTGGCTCGACGTGTCACTCGGCATGACGACTGGCCGCTCGAGGTTTCAGTTGAGCCTGTCCAGCGCAGTTTGCTCGAGCGCCCGCTTCGAGACCGCGACCGCGCTGCATACCACGTGCACGCAAACACCCTTCAGAGGCGACGCTGGCGCTCCGCTAATCCTCGGCGCGGAAAGGACCTTGCCCCCAACGCTTTCGCTCCAGAGACTGCACCGCTGGGATTGGCCGAGCAGGGAGCTTTCCGCGACGCGCGGAAGCAAATGGTCTAAAAACGCGTCACAGTCCCGGGAAATGGTCTAAAAATGGTCTACAGATGAGACTGTGGATCATATGGACAGTACACTATCCGAACACTCGTTCGGATTTTGAACTTGATTTTTGGAGCGGGGAACGGGGCTCGAACCCGCGACCTCAACTTTGGGAAAGTTGCGCTCTGCCGACTGAGCTATCCCCGCGTTGGAGCGGATTGTACTGCTTCTGGGGCGGGCGCGGGCGGGTCTGTACGATCCTGGCGTATGGCCTTGAGCTTTGGCGTGGCGCTGGACTTCGGCTCCAGGCTGCGGCTGCTGGCTGAGCAGCTCGAGCGGCAGGCTCGACTGCTGCGACTCGCCGAGGAGGCTGGGTTCGAGCTGGTAGCGGCCGGCGAGAGCTCCGCGGCGGGTGGGTTTCACCTGCCGAACGCGCTGCAGGTGCTGGCGGCTATCTCGGCGCGGACCCGACTGCGGCTGTGCACGGGCATCACGCTGCTGCCGGCCTGGGATCCCTGGAAACTGGCGCTCGACGCGGCGCAGCTCGACCAGCTCTCGGGCGGGCGCTTCGTGTTGGGGGTGGGCATCGGCACCCCCGCGCTGCAGGCGCGGGCGGGGTGGCCGGGCGAGGCGATCGGCCAGCGCGTCGACGAATACCTCGCCGCGCTGCGCGCACTGTGGTCGGGCCAACGCGCGTACCACGGTCGGCAACTGCACATCGACGCCGGGCTGCCCATCCTGCCGACAACCGCCGACCGGCCGCCGATCTGGGTCGGCGGGGGCGTGCGGCGGTCGGCTGTTCGTGCCGCGCGGCACGGTGAGGGCTGGTACGCCGGGGTCACCTTTCGCCTCTCGGACCTCCCAACCAACATCGGCTGGTATCGCGACGCGCTGACCACGGCCGGCAAGCCGCTCGACACCGCTCGGGTGATCGTCAATCGCCTCGCGCTCGCGGGCAGGACGTCCGCGGAGGTCACCGAATTGACCCAGGCGTATCTGGGCGAAACCCTGCGAGCCTACGGCGGCAGCGAGGCGCTGCAGACGACAATCGACGACATGGCGCTTGTCGGCACCGCGGATCAGATCGTGGCGCAGGCCGAGCGCTATCGCGACCTCGGGGTCACCCACATCTTCGCGCGATTGAGCCTCGACGAAATTCCCGTCGAGGTGGCGCAGCGGACCGTCGAGATTTTTGGACGCGAGGTCATCCCCCGGTTCCCATGACTCGCAACCCTGGCCTGACCTCGGGCAATGCCCTCAAGCTCGGTTTGTTCGGCTCCAACTGTTCGAACGGGCGCTCGTACACGACCGTGCCCGGGCGCTGGGACGCTTCCTGGGACAACAATCTCAAGCTTGCCCAGCTCGCCGACAGCCTCGGACTGGAGTGCATGGTGCCCATCGCGCGCTGGAAAGGCTACGGCGGCGAGACCAACGTCAATGGCTCCAGCTTTGAATCGATCGCCTGGGCGTGTGGTCTCCTGGCGGCGACACAACGCATCAACGTCTTTTGCACGGTCCACGTGCCGCTGCTGCATCCGATCATCGCCGCCAAGCAGATGGCGACCGTGGACCACGTCGGCGGAGGCCGCCTGGGCGTGAACGTTGTCTGCGGCTGGAACGAAGACGAGTTCCACATGTTCGGGCTCGACAAGCACGAGCACGACGACCGCTACGCGCAGGGCGAGGAGTGGTGGACGATCATTCGGCGTGTGTGGTCCGGCGAGCCGGCGTTCGATTTCCGCGGACGTTTCTATGACCTCCTGGCGGTGGAAGGCCAACCGACGCCCTGTACGGGCGAGCGTCCGTTGATGATGAACGCCGGCAGCTCGCCACGCGGACGTCAATTTGCGATCGAGCACTCCGACATGCACTTCGACGGCGTTCGTTCGCCCGAGGAGAGCGCGGCGCGCATCGCCCAGAGCAAATCACAGGCGCGCGCGCTCGGACACGACCTGCAGGTGTGGACGCCGGTCGGCGTGATTTGCCGCGCTACGCAGGCGGAAGCGGACGATTTTTTGCGGCACCTGGTCGACAACGCGGATTTTGGGGCGCTCGGCTACCTGGCGGAAATGCACGCCAACGACGCGCGGGGACGCACCGACGCGGAAGGTGTCCTGCGTCAAGCGGGCGAGGGGCCCCTCGAACGTCAGGTCCTCGCCCGGGGCTCGTACTGCGCCGTCGGGAGTCCAGACCACGTTGCCGCGGAGCTGCTCAAACTCCACGCGGCCGGCTTCGACGGACTGGTTCTCAATTTTTTCAGTTATCTGGATGAGCTACCCTATTTCGCCGAGCAGGTGCTGCCGAGGCTGGAACGCGCAGGCGTGCGCTACCGCCACTCGTCCACCGAGACGGTCTTGCCGTAGCTGGCCCCAAAAATCCGCCAGTAGCCGTTGGTTTCGCCACCGACGACCACCACCTGGATCTCGTGGGGCTGGAACATGTGGATCAGCTCTTCCGGGTCCGCCTTCAGCATCGACGCGTACGGCTCCTCGCCGTACGTGGCTCGCGGGTACACGTAGTTCTGGATGAGCTGGTAGTCCCAGTATTCGCCAGCGGGCATGCACGCGTTGTTGTAGATCCAATCCACCAGCTTGGCCTTGGTGTCGAAACCGCCGCGATCGATAAATTGTTGGGCGGTGATCGGATCCAGCACCAGCAGCGGCTGTTCGCGTGGGTCCATGCCGCGGAGCATGCTGCGGACGTGGTTCTGCCAGTATCTCTCGCGCAGGCCGAGCGTGAAGGCGGTGTGCCGCACGCCGCTGAACATGCTGACGGTGCTGTCGGAGGCCTTGAAGCCGTGGGTGACGTGGAGCGGCTCCCACGGACTCCGCTCCTCGTTTTCGGCAAACGTGACGTTGTTATAGCTGTAGTTGTTGCCCTGCGATCCGAGATAGGTCAGACCGGGTTCAGAACCGCCCTGCAGGTTCTGCGACAACAGCGCATACGCGCGCCCGATCGTGGCGTTGGCGTGGTTGTAGGGGCCGAGCGCGCCGATGCCCCAGTTCATGTTCAGCTCGTGGCGGATCGGTCCGTTCACGATGCACATGGCGGCGGCTGAACTGGAGGTGCTGCCGCGACCGGAGACCCCCGCGGCGGCAATGGCCAGGATGACTGGAAAATACTCTGGACGCGCCCCCGCCATGACGGCGTTGACCGCCACTTTCTCGACGGTGTATTCCCAGAATTCGCGGAAGTGGGTCGGACGCATGTGTCCGACGACCTCGTCTGGCTTGTGGCTGGTGTGCGCCAGCATCTCGGCGACGCGTTCTTCGGTCGGCAGCACGATGGGCAGCTGGTCGGTCCAGTGGTTGTCGAGAAACAGCTGGCGGAGCTCGTCCTCGGAGCCGGCCTCGACCAGGCGCGGAGTTGTGCGCTCGTAGACGACCTTCTCCAGGTCCTGCGCATCGAAGGGACGGGTGAGAGCTTCGATCACCTCCTGCATCAGAGGCCGACCGGTGACCTGGTCGTTGCCGTCGACGTAGGCGCGCAGCTCTTTGGGCGTCTTGCCCATGACCGGCATCGGCACGAACACCGCTCGGGCGCGGGGCATGCCGTTGACGCGGGCTACCGAGCGAACCGCGCGCTCGAAGATGCGGGTGTGCACCGCCACGGTGGGGACGCCGTACCTGGCGTCAATGGTCATCGCGTGCACGGCGACCGCCGGCGCGCAGGTGCTTCAATGGCCGACGCCGACGATGGCGGCGTCTCCATTCGACTTGATGTACTCCCAGGTCTCGGGATCGTCGCGGGTATAGACCGAGTTCAAGCGGATCAGTTCGGCCTGGACGCCAGGCATGTGCTCCTGGAACCAGGCCTGCATCTGGCCGAGGAAGATGTCGGCGTCGTCGAAGCGACAGTCGACGAGAAAGACCTTCTTGCCTTCGAGGGTGTCCAGGCGCGGGGCCATGTCCTTGGGCGTCACGCGGGGCGGGTAGCCCTGGGGGTTCAGAACCGTGAGAGTAGTCATGCCAGCACGGTGATTTTAACATTGGACGGAGCTCGCGCATGCGCGAGCTCCCACCCAATAAAATCTAGCTCTCGCCCAGGTCCTTCAGCGCGCGCAGCACGGACTGTTTTTCGTTGTTGAGCTGATCGGCCACGTCATTGAACACTGTTTGTGCGGGCTCGTCGCTGGTGATGATGCGGTCCAGGCCCATGCCGATGATGTTGTCGCCGTTGGGCACCAGCTCGCGGGCCGAGTCCTGAGGTCGTGTCTTGGGTAGCTGATCGACCGTCGTCTTGAAGTTCGGATGTTGCTGGTAGAACGTCTGCATCTCGGGGCTTTGCAGCGCGGCCTGACGCACGGGCATGTAGCCGGTGTTTTGCGACCAGAAGACGGTGTCCGTGCCCGTCGCATACGCCACCCACTTCATCGCCGCCTGTTGCTTCGCTTTGTCGGTCGTCGCGGCAGTGATCGCCATGCCCGAGCCGCCCGTGCAGCATCCGAAGCCGGCTGGACCCTCGGGCAAGAACGCGGTGCCGACCTGGAATTTCGCGGCCGATTCGTGGCCCGCCAGCGCCGCCGTGGAGTCCAGATATGCCAGGTTCGCCGCCGAATTGAAATCGGTCGACACGTCCTGCGAGGCTTGCGCGATGCCCGCGCTGACCATGGACCGCCACAGCTCGCCGGCTTGCACGGAGTTCGGTTCCTGGATCCGAATGGTGAAGTCCGGATCCGAATACACGCCTCCGTAGGCCCACACGATTCCCTGGAACACCCATGCCTCGGTGGTGGGCCCACCGCCCAAGCCAAACGCCGCGGGCGCCAGCGGCTTCAGCTTCGGAGCAAAATCCTTAGTGAACTCGTCCCAGGTATTCGGCCCCCGATCCGGCAAGCCGGCCTTGGCCCAGGCGTCCTTGTTGTAATAGAGGATCGGCGTGCTGCGCGCGAACGGCAGGACGACCTGCTTGCCCGCGCGGATCGTCTCCTTGTAGAAGACGTCCACGTAGTCCGACGGATTGACGCTTTCCGCTTTCATCAGGTCGTCGAGCGGCTGCAAGGCTTTGTTGAGGTAGAACTTGAACCACCACACGTCGGAAAGCAGGACCACCTCCGGCGCGTTCTTGGCCTGAATCGCGGCGGTCAACTTGTTGGCGAGCGTCGCGTAGTCGTTCTGATTCTCCAGGTTGAGCTTGACGTCTTGTTGGGCCTGATTGAAGCGGTCCACCAACTGCTGCTGAACGTCGGCGTTGTGGCCGGTGAACGCACCCCAGTACGTGATGGCAACTTGAGACCCGGTGGCGGCTACCGTCGCCGGAGCGGCGGTTGGACCAGCAGCCGGAGCGGAGGTCGTCGTCGGCGACGAACACGCCGCGATCAGCGCGACCGCCGCCGTGCCACCCAGTCCCTTCAACAGATCGCGTCGATGCATCGATGTCATATGCGTGTGCAAACCCACCTTCTCACTTACCCTTTGACCGCGCCCGCGGCGATTCCTTCCACGATGTGGCGCTGCACCAGCAGGAACAGCACCAGAACTGGCAACACCACGTAGAGCGTGCCGGCCATGACCACGCCCCACTCGGTACCCGTTTCCTTCTGAAACAGCAGCGCGATACCGACCGACAGCGGCCGCATCTCCGTCGAATTGGTGATGATCAGCGGCCAGAGATAGTCATTCCAGCGCTGAACGGCGGTGAGCAGAATCAGCGTGGCCACGACCGGCCGGGACATCGGCAGCACCACATTCCAGAGGGTGCGGAGGTGATTGGCGCCGTCCACTCGGGCCGCATCCAGCACCTCACGTGGCAAGCTCAGAAAGTGCTGGCGCATGAGAAAGGTGCCGAAGGCGGAGACGAAACCCGGCAGCAGCAGTCCCTGGTACGTATTTGTCCAGCCAACCAGTGCCAGGGTCAAGAAATTGGGCAGGACCGTGAACTCGTCGGGAATCATGAGCGCCATCAACAGCAGCAGAAAAACGGCGTTCTTGTGTGGAAACTTCAAGTAGGCGAATGCGTACCCACAGAAGACCGCTTGCAGGATTTTGACGGAGCCGCTCACCAGCGTATACAGCAAACTATTGACGTAGAAGTTGCCAAAGGGCGCCTGGTTCCATGCGGCGGCGAAATTGTCGAGCGTCGGCGCCAGCGGAATCCACGTGGGGGGCGCGGTGAAAATCTCCTGGTTGGTCTTGAAGGCGGCGAGCAACATCCAGTAGATCGGGATGCCAACCAGGACGACGGCGATCGCCATCGCCGTATACCCGAGTCCGTGGAGCAGATGCTTGCCGATCGGCGACGCGGAGCGGATCGACCTTGTGCCCGACGGCCCAGCGCCGCGGGAGGTGGCTTGCGATGGACCCCCGTCCGTGCGCGAAGGGACCGCTTCGGTCGGGGCGGCCGTCACGGCGCGTGAAGTCGTGGAGCGCGCGAGATCGACCATCAGTAGGTCACTCGCCGCTCGACGTAGCGCAACTGCACGGCGGTCAGCACCAGCATCACCACGAACAAGACCACGGCATACACGGCGGCGGTGCCGGCATGAAACGCCACAAACGCCTGGTTGTAGTACTCGTAGAGGAGGGTGGTCGTGGCGATGACCGGTCCACCCTTCGTCATCACGTTGATGATGTCAAAGGCCTGGAAGGACAGCAGCAGTGTGGTGACGAGCAGAAAGAACGTGATGGGCGCCAGGCCCGGTAACGTCACCGCGCGGAAGCGGTCCCAGGCGCTGGCGCCGTCGACGCGGGCCGCTTCGTACAACTCCTTCGGAATGCCCTGCAGACCGGCCAGAAAGATCACCGCCGCGTAGCCAAGGGTCTTCCATACGTACACGATGATGATCGCCGGCAGCGCCCAGTGGAGGTCGACCACCCAGCGCGGTGACGGCAGCCCGACCCAACCCAGGGCGGTCTTCAGGATGCCCCAGTTGGGATCGAAGATGAAATACCAGACCACGGCGACCGCCGCGCCCGACAGGACGGTCGGGGTGAAGATGACCGTGCGCGCGCCATCGCGGAAACGCAGTGCTTGATTCAGAAGCAGCGCCAGCGCCAGACCGAAGACCAGCGTGAGCCCGACCGATGCCGCGGTAAAGATGACGGTGGTGAGCACGATCTGCCAGAAACGGGGACTGCTCAGCACGCTGATCCAGTTGTCGAGTCCGACGAAGCGCTTGTCGGGCGAGATCATGTCCCAATCGGTAAAGCTGAGTGAGACGTTCTGGACGAGCGGCCAGTACGCGAAAATGGCCAGCAGCAGCAGGTTCGGAACGACGAACGCCAGAAATGTGGCGTATTCGCGCCACTCGCGGCGTGACCGGGCGCGCTGGTCGGCGGCAAGAGATGCGGCGCTCACGATGGCAGGCATAGGATAGTCGCCTGCCTGCCCATGCGTTGGTTAACACCCGTGGCCCCGCGACCTCGAATAGCTGCCATTCACCAGGCAAGCCCTTGAGCAGGTGGGGTCCGCGATCGATCAGCTTGACGGCGGTTGCCGACAGCGCATCACGCACGGCGCTCGACACAAGTACTTCGTCGGCCTGCGCGGCACTCATGACGCGTGCCGCGGCGTGCACATTCAGACCGCTGACCTTTTCGCCGCCAGTTTGACACGGGCCTATGTGAACGCCGGTGCGGATGCGCAGTCCGAGCGAATGGAGCGCCAGCCGGATGGCCGTCGCGCAGCGGACCGCGGCCGTGACGGAATCGAAGACCGCGAAAAACCCGTCGCCCGCGGTGTCGACTTCGCGCCCGCCGAAGCGCCCCAGCGAGCGCCGGACAGCACCGCGGTAGCGGGTCAGTAAGTCGTCCCAGCGCTCGTCGCCGAGGCGCACCACGTGCTCCGTTGAGCCGACGATGTCGGTGAACAGCAGGCAGAACGTGGCGGACGACATGTCGCTAGATTCGCGGTGCGAACCGCCCATTGCGCCTGAATGAACGCGCCACGGCCTGAATTTCGGCTGAAAATGACGAAAATCAAACCAGAACGAGGCGTTCGGCGAGGATCAGGGCGTCGGTTGGCCAGTAAATGGCGGGCCGCGGCTGCCGAACCTCGGGCTGACCGGGCATGGGTCGGCACGACAGGACCATGGCCTG
This sequence comes from Chloroflexota bacterium, assembly GCA_019247515.1. Lineage (GTDB taxonomy): Bacteria > Chloroflexota > UBA6077 > UBA6077 > CF-72 > CF-72. The sequence continues at coordinate 12,565 of JAFAOS010000504.1, forward strand.
CCACTGCTCGGGGATAGCCGCCCGACCGTGGACCGCGCCGAGGAGCGCACCGCAGATGGCGGCGTTGGTATCCGTGTCGCCGCCTTTTCGGACGGTAGCCACCAGGCCTGCTTCCAGACTCGCGGCGTGCAGCAGCTGGAAAAACGCGTTCTGGAGCGCGACCAGCACCCAGCCCTGTTGCGACAGATAGTCGACGGGCGCCACGTCTCGGGCAGCCTCGACGGCGTCGATCAGCCCTGCATCAGCTTTGTGTTGACGTAACCATCGCAGCGCGTGGGCACAGGTCTGCCGCGGATCGAGACCTTCGCGGATCGCCGCCGCCAGGGTCACGGCGAACACGGCCGACGCCGTCTGAGCAACCTCGTGCGGATGGGTCAGTTGCGCGTCCTGCCGCGCGGCCATCGCAACGCTCGCCGGATCACGCAGCGCGCCCCAGATACCCAGCGGGCTCACGCGCATGAGCGCGCCGTTGGCCTGGCTGTGCTCGTTGGCGGCCGCGCAGGCGCGGGCGGCGGCCTGGCCGGCGCGCACGTCGTCGGCCGCGATCGCGCTCAGCGCTCGAGCGGTGGTCCCGCCGACGTCGAATGGTCGACACCACGGGTGATCGCAGGCTTCCGGCGCCTGAGTATGGGTCCAACCGTGGTACCAGCCGGCGTACGCGGCGGCGACCGCCTCCTGCTCAAAACCGGCGCGCGCGACCACGGTCCGCGCCAGCAGCAGCGCCAGCTCGGAATCGTCCGTGGGCTGGCCCGCGATGATCGAGTGCGGTCCGCCAGAGGCGAGTTGGCGCGGGCCGCCGTCCGGGTAGCGACTGGCAACCTGGTCCTCGGACTGAAACTCTACCAGCGCACCCAGCGCGTCACCTGCCAACTGGCCCAGGAGGCAGCCGTGGGCGCGGTTCAGAACTCCGGGGTCGTGCACAAGTTTGCCGACCTGCGCGCGGAGTGGCGCAAGGTCGGGCGGCGGCGCGGCCGGACCGAATCCGCTACGCGAGGTGCCCTCCCACTGGCGCTGTACCAGCTCGCGCGCGACGTTCGGGTGACCGGCAAACACGCGCGAGACCGAGTCCGGAGCATCCGTCCGATAGGTGATCGCCGCGCCGTGCTCGTCCAGCATGACTCCGCCGGCGGCACGTACGAGGGCGTGACCCGCGGCGTAATCCCAGGCACGCAGATAGTTCAGCGACAGCGTTGCGGCGTGATCGCCGGTCGCAACCAGCGCCAGGCGGTAGGCGATGCTCGGAGTGCTGACGTACCGTGCGGGCGCGACGCACGCCAGGTACCCGACCGGATTGCGGTTACCGGCCTGCGAGACTCCGAGGACGTCCTGCGGCTGCAGTTGTTCGGACCACGTGCGGTGCGGGAGCGCGTGGCCGTTGCGATGGATGGGTCCGCAACCTTCAGCCCAGCAGATCAGGTCGCCGCGATCGTCGGGCGCGTCGACAGCGCAGACGACGCCGAGAACGGGGACGCCTTCGCGGACGAGGCCGATCGCGATGGCGTGGCCGCGGTAGCCGCGCTGCATGGTGGTGGTGCCGTCGTTCGGGTCGACGAACCACACCGGAGCGTGCGTGTCGTGGGCTGAGCGGGCGCCGGTCTCCTCGCCGACAAAGCCCCAGGCCGGGAAGGCATCTTCCAGGATGGCGCGAATGGTCAGCTCGGCCTCGTCGTCGGCGGGACAGTGGCCGATCTCGCCGCGGGGCCCCTCGGAGCGGGCGCATTCGGCCAGCAGAATGGCGCGGGCCGCCGCGGTGGCTTTGAGCGCGACGTCGAGCGCGCGCTGGAGCTCAGCCACGAATTCGAGGCAAAAAGCCTACCGATGCGTGCTCGTGCCGAATGGCAACCGCGCGCCGGTGTGTTCGGCTACCCACTCCAGCTCGTCGAGGGTGAACTGCTCGATCGGAATGCCTTCGCGCATATAGTTACGGGCGTTGTCGTTCTCCAGGTCGCCGGGTGCATAGACGCGCTCGACCCCGCGGCGGGGTGGGTTCGCCTGGATCCGCTGGCGGACACCGCGCACCTCGTTGGTCAGTCGCGCCGGATCGGTAAATTGGGCCACGTCGTACGCGGCGAACCAGTGATTGGTGCAGCCGGTGGCGCCTGGCCGCTGGTCGTCGAAGGCGGCTCCGGCCAGAAATGAGGTGATGGCCGCGAGCGCGATCGCCATGCCCGACCCCTTGTAGTCGCCGACCGGCGCGTACGTGCCGCCCTCGTTGGCCGCGCGCGGATCAGTGGTTGGTTCGCCCTCCTTGTCCAGCGCCCAGCCCGCGGGGATTGGCTCGTTGCGCCGACGGAAAATGTCCAACCGGTTGCCCGCGACAACACTCAGCGCGATATCGATGAACAGCGATTCGGCGTCGTTGGGCCGCAGCTCGCCGTCGGCGGCGACCACTTTCGACGGAATGGCCCACGCCGGAGGGTTATTGCCGACGACACCAGCCTTGCCACCCCACGGCGCGACGCGCGCGGTGGCGGTCGTGAACGAAAAGCCGATCATGTTGTGGCGCAGCGGCAGACGCGCCCAGTAGCCGGAAGCGCCATAGTGGTTGCTATCGCGCATGAACACCGTGCCGACACCATACTGGCGGGCCAGCTCGATCGCGTGCTGCATGCCGACGTGACCGGCCACGTGGCCGAGCCCATTGTCGGCAGTCATCACGCGCGCCGCGGGTCCGCCGCCCACCTCACGCATGTTGGGCTTCGGGTTGATCTGACCGTTCAACAGCAGTGACACGTAGTTACGCAGGTTCTTCAAACCATGCGTGACGGTGCCGTGCAGATCAGCGTCGACGATGCCTTCGGCCGCCTTGCGAGCGTCCTCGGGTGGCACCCCCGCCGCCGTGTACGCCTCAGTCGCAAACTCCACCAGCTCGGCCCACGACACGATGGCCGCGGCGCGCACCTTTTCCATACGCGACCAGTCTATGTCTTCGATACCTCGGCCGGTTCAGCTCGCGGCCCGACGCGGCGGCAGGGCGATGGGTGGTAGAAAAGGAACCCGACTGTATGGATGCGCCGAGCGTTGAAGACCGCCCTATCTGGGACCTGTGGTTGTCCCAGTACCACTTACCCGTCGTGCTCGCGGCCGACAAGCTCGGCCTCTTCGAGTTCCTCCGCGACCAACCGGCCACGGTTGAGGAAATCTGTCAGCACCTCAAACTGCTGCGCCGCTCCGCCGAGGCGCTGACGGCTGCGCTGGCCTCCACGGGGTTTCTGGTGCAGCACGATGCCAGGTACCAGCTCACGCCGCTCAGTCGCACCTACCTGTTGCCCGAGAGCGAGTTCTACTGGGTGCCGATGCTGGGCGCCGCCGGCTTCGGCCACCTGACTACCGAGGTCCTCCTGAAGAACCTGGGTACGGAGAATCTTGGTGAAGAGGACCGTGTGACTCGCCGGTGGGAGCATGGCGAAATGTCCGCCGCCGACGCGGCGGCCAGTAACCAGCGCATGCACAGCCACTCGTTTCCATCCGCGCTGGGTCTGGCGCGCGCCTACGATTTTCCGCAAACTCGCCGACTTCTGGACGTGGCCGGTGGTTCCGGCGGCTACGCGATTGCCCTCGCGTTGCAGCATCCTCACCTGCGCTGCACGGTTGCCGATTTGCCGCCGGTGGCCAATGACGCCCGAAACTACATTGACAAGTACGGCTGCCAGGCACGCGTCGACACGCTCAGCTTCAACATGTTCGACGACGAGTGGCCCTCCGGCTATGACGCCATCCTGATGACGAACATCCTTCACGACTGGGACCCGAGGCGTCGGGCTGACCTCGTGACTTCCAGCTTCAGGGCATTGCCGCCCGGCGGCCACCTGTTCATCCACGAGATCCTGCTGAACGATGCGCAGGATGGTCCGGTCCCGGCGGCGATGTTTTCGACGATGATGCTCGGCACGCGCGGCAAGCAACTGTCGTTTGTGGAGCTGCAGACTCTGCTGACGGAAAAAGGTTTTGTCAAGGTCCAGGTCAAGCCCACGTACGGGTACTATTCGCTGGTGATCGGAACAAAAGAGCTCTGACATGCAGGACACGGTCATCACCGACGTCACCACCACCGTGCTGCTCCAACCGGAGGTGGTGGGTTTCCAGGACGCGACGATTCGGCATCGCGGGTCGGGGCGCAGCAGCCTGTTCGTTCACATCAAAACCGCCTCCGGCCACGAAGGCTTTGCGCCTGGATTGGCCCTGTCGCGCGAGATCATTCACCGTGTCCTGAAGCCGGCGCTGGTCGGTCAGGACCCGCTGTGCATCGAGAAACTCTGGGATGACATGTTCTGGCGCGTGCGTGGTTTCGGACGCAAAGGCCTGGCATTCGCGGCGATCTCGACGGTCGACATCGCCTTGTGGGACCTGAAAGCCAAGCTGTTCGGCGTGCCGCTGTACCGCCTGCTGGGTCCATTCACGGACCGCGTGCCCATCTACGGTTCCGGCGGCTGGACCCACTATTCCGAAGCCGAACTGGTGCGCGAGCAGATGGGCTTCGTCGAACGCGGCATTCCGCGCGTCAAGATGAAAGTCGCCAAGAACTTCGGCCGCGCGGAGGCGGAGGACGTGCAACGTCTGGCCGCGGTGCGCAAAGCGGTGGGCGACGACGTCGAGATTTACGTGGACGCCAACAACGGCTACTACGCCAAGCAGGCCATCGGCATGGCTCGCCACCTGGCCGAGTACGACGTCAAGTGGTTCGAAGAACCGGTGCTGGCTGACGACATCGCCGGATTAGCCGCGATCGCGCGTGCGATCGACATTCCCGTCGCCACGGGTGAGCATGAGTACACCCGTTACGGGTTCAAGGAGCTGATCGCGCAGGGCGGGGCCGACATCGTGCAACCGGACGTGGGCCGCGTGGGCGGGGTCACGGAGTGGATGAAGGTCGCCCATCTGGCGCACGCCTTCAATTTGCCGGTCGCGCCGCACGCGGTGCAACTCGTGCACCTGCACCTGGCGTGCTGCACGCCGAACCTGAAGGTGGTGGAGTACCTCGGGGCGGTGGAGGAGGGCGATCGGGTGTGGTACACAGACTTCCCGGAGCCCGTCGACGGCTACTGGTCGCCGTATGCGGACCGCCCGGGGCTGGGGCTCGAGCTCAGCCCAGAGGCGGTCCGGAGATACTCCGTCGACTGACTTCTAACCGGACACGTTCGGCGCGGTGGCCGCGGCCGGCTCGACTGGCGACCATACCCCCGCTTCGGACTCGCCGTATTCGTGCGCGATGTCGACGCCCGCGCGCTCCTTCATCAGCGCAACGGCGATGATGGAGATGATCGCGCACGCCAGGATGTAGAACGCCACCGCGGTGCCCGATCGGAAGGCCGCGAACAGGGCCACGGCGATCAGCGGCGCCGGACCGCCGGCGAAGACTGACGCGAGCTGATAGCCAATCGACGCGCCGCTGTAGCGCAGTCGGCCCGGGAAACTCTCGGCGATCATCGCCGCCTGCGGCCCGTACTGCATGTCGTGGGGGATCAGCGAGGTGGCAATGACCAGGAACACCACCACTGGAATTCCCGTGCTCAGGAGTCCGAAGTAGGCAAAGCCGAACAGACCCGTCAGCGCCGCACCGATGATGTAGATGGGCCGACGGCCGTAGATGTCCGAGAGGTGCCCGAACAGCGGAATCATGATGAAACCGAGAATGGACGCCACCATCACCGGCAAGAGGATGAAGTTGCGATCGAAACCGAGGGCCGGCGCCGCGCCGACCGCGTACGTGAAGATGAAGGCGGTGAAAATGTAGAAGGGAGCCTGCTCGGACATCCGCGCGAGCGCCGCAAGGATGATCTCCCCGGGATGGCGCTTGATGACCTGGACCACCGGCTGTCGCTCGACGCGCTCCTGGGCCACGAGCTGCTGAAAGATGGGTGTTTCCAGGATGCCCAGTCGGATCCAGAGCCCCACGCCCACCAGGATGATGCTCAGCAGGAACGGAACGCGCCAGCCCCACGTCACGAAGTCCGGTCCCGAAATGAGGCTGAACGCCAACACGATGACGTTGGCCAGCAGCAGACCCGCTGGCACCCCGAACTGCGGCCAACTGGCATTGAAGCCGCGTCGACCGTGACGCCCCCATTCCATCGACAGCAGCACCGATCCGCCCCACTCGCCCCCGACGCCGATACCCTGCACGAAACGCAGGATGCTGAGAATGATGCCGCCCGCAATCCCGATCGAAGCATAGCCGGGCACCAGCGCGACGAGGAAGGTACCCAGTCCCATGAGCAGCAGGCTGGCGATCAGCGCGGCCTTACGCCCGATGCGATCGCCATAGTGGCCGAAGATCGCCGCGCCGATGGGTCGGGCTACGAAACCCACGAAATACACGGCGAACGCGTTGAGCTGACTGGTCAAGGGGTCCGAGTTTGGAAAAAACAGACCGGCGAAGACCAGGGGCGTGACCGTGCTGTACAGGAAATAGTCGTACCACTCGATGGTCGTGCCAACCGTGCTGGCGATGATCGCCCGACGTAAATGTCGAGTGCGCTCTGGGTCCTCTGGCTCTGCGATTGCCGCGGCGCGTGTGCTCATTGCGGGTCCTCCATAGCAAAGGACGCGCCACGAGTCCGAGCCCGTCCACCCACCTCGTGACGCGCTCTCCGCGATTACTTGGCACTCAGTGTACCGCGCCGATCACCTCGTGGCAGAGCCGCAGTGCGCCGGCAGCAAAGACCGACATGTTTTCGTGACGATCAGCTGTCCCTGTTTCAAGCGTGCGCGACGCCTCCGACGGGCCGCTGACCGCCAGACACACATGGCCTGGCGCGTCGCCGTAGCGGTTGCCCGTCGGTCCCGTGGCGCCTGTTTCGCCAATGGCCCACGTGGTCCCGAGCCGCTCGCGGATTGCGCGCGCCAGCATCAGCGCGTAGGCCTCGGTCGACGCGCGCACGCCCTCGAGGGATGACTCGGGGATTGCCAGCATCGCGTTGCGCGAAGTCCGGGTGTAGACGACGCCGCCGCCCACGAAATATGCGCTCGCGCCGCCTACCGACAGAAGGGCGGCCGAGATCAGTCCGCCGGCGCTGGATTCGGCCACCGCGATGGTCTCGTGGCGGTCGACCAGCAGTCGAGCGATTCGTTCGCCGAGCTCCAGCAGCTCGTCCTCCATCTCTCAGGCGACTCCCACGCGCTGCGACGCCTTGCGACCGAGCTGGAGCGCGTTGAACGAGCGTTCGGGCGACGCCATCAGCCAGCGAAAGCCCATATCCAGCAGCCGCTCGACGTTACTGGAGTCCACATGTGGATGGCCGCACACCACTCCGGCGTTCTTGCAGGTTGACAGAATCTGGCCGATGGCCGCGGCGACGGTCGGGTGTTCGTACTGGCGCGGAAAGCCCAGGTCCTGCGACAGGTCGCCTTCGCCAATGAGCACCACGCCAATACCCTTGACCTCGCGCAGGATGTCGGGCAGGTTCTTGATGGCGCGCGCTTCCTCGCACATGACCACCACCATCAGCTCGCCGTCGGAGGCCAGCGGCCAGACGTCGGCGCGCTGGTAATACTCCTGTTGGCTCAGACCCCAGTAGCGCGCCGCGGCGCCCGGCGCGTCGCCGCGCTGACCCGCCGGCGCGTAGAGCGGGGCGGAGCTCGGTCGCGGATAGCGGCACGCGACCACCGCGTTGCGCGCGTCCTCCACCGTGCTCACGTGCGGCCAGATCACGCCGTAGACGCCGGAATCCAGCACCTGCTTGGCGATCCACTGGTTCATTTCGCCACCGTTGGGCGGGATGCGCACGAATGGCGCGACCGCGGGCGCCAGCGTGGCACTGGTGACGATCTGTCGGCGGTTGAGCATGTACTGCATGCAATCGCGCAGGGCGCGAATGTCGTACGGTCCGTGCTCCATCTCGAAGACCACCGCGTCGTACGCCGCATCGGCGATCGCCTGCGCCTGGCTGACCTCCGGGGGTGAGAAGGTGACGAACGTAGGCTGGTTCGACTCCAGCGCGCGAATGACCGGATTCAAGCGAGGAATGTCAGGCATTGTGGTCACACACCTACTTTCTCAGGGACCCGCGCCGAGAATGCGGGCATCACATCGCGGGCGAACATGCGCAACTGGGTAATCCACTCGTCCGCGGGCATGCCTTCGGGCCAGTGGAGGACGACGTGCTCCAGTCCTGGATATTCGGCTTCGAGGTCTCGCAGGCGTTGAATGACTTCGGAGGATGTGCCAACGAGCCACGCTTTCTGGCGAACACCCTCTTCGATGGTCGGCACGCCGCTGGGGGCACCCGGCGTACCCCATGGCCGCCCCTGTTCATCCGCGTAGCGCACGAATCCAAATGGAGCAAACCACTTGTAGCGCTCGTCATGATACGGACGGACTCCAGCGATGCCGTCCGCCAGCGAATCGGCCAGGTACAGTCCGGCGCCCCAGGCCAGGTCTTCGCCGGGCAACAGGTTCCGACCAATCTTCGCCGCCTCGTCACGAAACTGACCGAAGATCTGGCGCGTAATCAGTTCGCCGTTCATGGTCACCATGCCTTTGATACGGTGCTGGACCATGAATGGAATCGACTTGCCGCTGGCAATCGCCTGCCAGACCTCGACGGGACGATTGACCGGTCGCGGCACCATCGTCACGTCCCTCAGATCGTACCCGCGGTATTTGACGGGAGCAGGAATGGTGTAGAAGCGCCCCTTGTGACTCCAGTTCTCCTCGTCGAAGGCTTTGAACATGATCTCCATCTGCTCGCGGAACATCGCCGCGTTGGCCTCGGCGTCGAGCAGCGGACCGCCGAGTGTCTCAACCTCGCGGGTGTGATAGCCGCGCCCCACGCCCATGACGATGCGTCCGCGGGTGAGATAGTCGGCCATCGCGAAGTCCTCGGCCAGTCGAATCGGATGCCACATCGGAGTGACGTTGAAGGCGCAGCCGAACTTCAACCGCCGTGTCTGAGTGGCCAGGTACGTGCCCATGAGGATGAGGTTGGGGATCACCTCGTAACCTTCACGCTGAAAGTGGTGCTCGGCCAGCCAGAGCGTTTCATAACCGAGGTCATCCATCACATGCGCGACGTCCTCGGCCATGGCCATACCTTCAACCAGGCGCTGATTTGGATACAGGCGTTCATCCGCCGGCGTGCCGTCGCGACCGACGTTGTCGAGCGCAATGTGGCCGACATACAGGACCGAGAACCTGCTGATCACGGCGTTTTTTCTTTCGCGGTCTCCAGCACGACACCCGCGCGCTCTTCTTGCAGCCTGACGAACACGTCCGGTGACAGTGGACCCCAGCCGCGGCGCAACGCTTCCTGTTTGTCGCGCTCGACGATCTCGCCGATCGCCATGGGCACATTGAACTCGTGCGCGAGCTCGATGGCCAGGTGGGTGTCCTTAGCGGACAGGATGCTGGTGAAGCCCGGGTCTTCGAAATGGCGGACAAACAATTGCTTCGGAAACGTATCGACGATCGCGCGGCAGGTCCCGGTGCTCTGCCCGATCGCCGTCGCCAGGATGTCCAGGTCGACTCCCGCCTTGACGCCCAGGGACAGGATCTCACCGGCCGCGGCGATCTGCGCCTGCGACGACAGGTTGTTGCAGAGTTTGACGATGGCGCCGTTGCCGCTGCCACCGCAATAAAACAGACGCTTGCCGAATGCCGACAGTACCGGGCGAACGCGCTCGAAGGCGTCTTTGTCGCCGCCCACCATGATCGACAGCGTGCCCGCCTCGGCGCCGGTCACGCCGCCGGCCACCGGTGCATCCAGCATCGTGATGCCTTTGGCCGCAAAGGCGGCGCACAGCTTGCGGACAGTCGTCGGCGAGTTGCTGGAGAGATCGACATAGATGCTGCCGCTCTGCATGGACTCCAGCAGACCGTCAGGCCCGCTGGCGACGGCTTCTACCTCCGGCGGCCCCGGCAACGACGTGAACACGATCTCGGCGGCGCTGGCCGCCTCGGCCACGCTGCTGGCCCGCCGCGCGGTGGGCGTCCTGGTCAGTTGAGTGACGGCTTCCGTCCGCAGGTCAAACGCCGCGACGTCGTGCCCGGCTTCGGCCACGTGACGCGCCATGTGCTGACCCATGTGTCCCAGTCCGATGAATCCAACCTGCATTCGGCTATGTCACCACATCGCGCGGTGATGCACCATCGGGGTTAGACCGCGGGAATACCTCCGAGCACTTCGCGGCTGAGCCCGTCGTGGGTGACGAACGCCTTGCGCCGCTCGGCCGTGGCCTCGACCCAGTTCACTCCCCTGGGCAGCACGATGCCGCCTGAGCGCGTGCCGTAGAGTGATGGGTCCTCCGCACCGGGCGGGGGCGTGCCATTGTCGCGCAGCGCGCGCGCCGCGTCGATGAGCCGCCGCCGCGTGCGGATGATCATCGCGTCGCTGGTGCCCAGGTGCTCTTCCCAGCGCTTGTAGATCGGCCCCATGCTCTCGGTGACGGCCTGGTCCTGCAGGAAGATGCTGGGGATGCCCGTGTAGCTCTGCATCGAACGTTGCTGCTCACGATCGATCTGGTAGTCGTTCGACTCGTTGGCCACGCAGCGGAAGCGATCGAACCAGCCCGTGCCATTCGGATACGTCTCGGTGAAGTTGAGCGAATTCCCGCGCGGCGTGCCGCCGCGGGCGCCCGCCTTGCTCAGCGTCAGGGCCAGGGTGTGATGGTCGTCCATCGGCACCCACGCACGCGCGCGGATCTCGAGCCCGAGCACACCGGTCGGGATCATCGCCCAGAACGGGAACAGGAACTGGGCGATCCGGTAATAGACGTGGTCCTCATCGGCCGGTCGGTGCGCGGTGTACATGACGCCGATGTCGGTTGGCACGACCTCGTACTGTGGGGCGCGGTTGTTGAGTGCGACCTTGCCCCAGCTGCCTTCGGGCGCGTCGCCGGCGGCCATGGCGCCCGTGTGCAGAAAGACCGTGTGGCCGGTGTCGATGTCGCCTTCGAGCGCCTGCATCCAGTTGCACTCGCGCTGGTAGATGCTCAGCTGCCATTCACCGTCGGGCAGCATGTTCGGCTCGAGGTCGGGCAGTCGGGGCGGCTCGCGTTTGGAGCCCATGTAGGCCCAGATGATTCCGCCGCGCTCGTGTGTCGGATAGGCAACCGCCCTGACCTTGGATTTGAAATCGGACTCGGCCGGCTCGTTGGGCATGTCGACGCAGGTGCCGTCGACGTCGAACTTCCAGCCATGGTAGACGCAGCGCAGGCCGGCTTCCTCGTTGCGGCCGAAAAACAGCGAGGCGCCGCGATGTGGGCAGTTGTTCTGGAACAGGCCGACCTTGCCGTGCGTATCTCGGAAGGCGATGAACTGCTCGCCGAGCAAGGTGACTCGCATCGGATCGCTGTCGGCGTTCGGCAATTCCGAGGACAGGACGGCGGGTATCCAGTACTGGCGCATCAGATCGCCCATGGGCGTGCCGGGGCCAACGCGGCACAGCAGCTCGTTGTCTTCCTTACTCAGCATGTCTTCGATGTTAGCCCTGGGGGCTACCTGGCGTATCCTCAAGGCGTGCTGTCGCGTGAAGAGAACGAGCTTCTCACCAGAGTCGGACCCGGAACACCCATGGGCCAGTTGATGCGCTGTTTCTGGCAGCCTTTTGCCCTCAGCAGCGAGCTGCCGCACGCCGACAGCGATCCGATTCGCGTGAAGCTGCTCGGCGAAGAGCTGGTGGCGTTTCGCGACACACGCGGGCAGGTCGGCCTGATCCAGAACAACTGCCCGCACCGCGGCGCTTCGCTGTTTTTCGGCCGCAACGAGGAAGCCGGCCTGCGCTGCGTCTATCACGGCTGGAAGTTCGACGTCGACGGCACATGCGTCGACATGCCCAACGAGCCGGCCGAGTCCGATTTCCGCAACAAGGTGACCGCCGCGACCTACCCGACCGTCGATCGGGGTGGTGTCGTCTGGGCCTACCTCGGTCCAGGGTCCGCCAAGCGGCCCGCGCCGCCGGAGCTCGAATGGACCCACGTGCCCGAATCGCATCGCATCGTCACCAAGCGCGTCCAGTTCTGCAACTACCTGCAGAACGTCGAGGGGGAGGTGGACTCCAGCCACGTCTCGTTCCTCCACAGTCGCAATTCCGCGGCCGATTCGGCGGGGATCCGCTCGGATGACCTGCGCACCACGCTGCCGAACTACATGGCTCGCGACCGGGCCCCGCGCTTTTTCGTGCTGCCCACCGAGTATGGCGTGCTCATCGGCGCCCGACGCGACGCCGAGTCCGATTCGTACTACTGGCGCATCACGCAGTTCCTGATGCCGAGCTACACGATGATCCCGTCACCCACTGGCGCGCCGGTGTCCTTTACCGGCGCCACGCCGATGGACGACCAGCACATGATGGGTTTCACGGCGACCTGGCATCCGGATCGTCCGCTCACCGCGGCCGAGCGCGCCCAGATCGAATCGTGGACCGGCGTCCACACCGAAGTGGACCCAAAAACCTTCAAGCCGCTCCGCAATCGGGACAATGACTATCTGATCGACCGCTCGGTACAGCGCTCGGGCGAGTCGTACACCGGTATTCGAGGCATTCGCGAAGAGGACCTGGCAGTCCAGGAATCCATGGGCGACGTGTGCGATCGCACGACCGAGCATCTGGGCAGCGCGGACCTGGCGGTGATCGCGATGCGGCGGCGCCTGCTCGAGGCGGTGCGGACATTCCAGGAGCGCCGGGAGACGCCGTACGAGGCGCGCAACCCGGACGCGTATCGGGTGCGCTCGGCGGCGCTGGTGCTCCCGCGCGACGTGGAGTGGCACACCGGCGCGGCGCACGCCCTGATCGCGTCGAAATAGGCTGCTCTCAGGAGAAGAAGTAGCGCTCGCGAGCGCGGCCGCGCTCCCACTCGGCGCGCGCCTCTTGCACGCCCGGCATGTTGCTGACTTCGGAGACGGCGACGTCCCACCAGCTTGCGTAATTTGGCACGCTCTCGAACCGATCGTTTTTCACGTAGATGACGGTCGTCCGATCCATGGCCCGAGCGGAGTCGAGCGCCGAGACCACGTCGGCGTACGTCTGACACTCGATCACGCAGGCGCCCAGGCTCCGCGCGTTGGCGGCCAGGTCCACCGGTAGGTCCTCACCCGGCGCGTCATCACCGGGTAAACCCCCGGCTTTGGGATACACATATCTCGTCCCGAAACCTGACTGACCCAGTGAGCGGCTGAGCGCGCCGATGCTTTTGAAGCCGCCGTTGTCCATCAGCACGATGGTCAACTTGTAGCCCTCCTGGATCGAGGTGACAATTTCCGAGGACATCATCAGGTACGATCCGTCGCCGACCAGCACGTACACCTCGCGCGAGGCGTCCGCCATTTTCGCGCCGAGTCCGCCGGCGATTTCGAAGCCCATGCACGAATATCCGTATTCCAGCTGGTACTGCTTCGGATGACGGCTCCGCCACAGCTTGTGCAGGTCGCCCGGCAGGCTGCCCGCGGCGCACACCATGACTCCCTCCGGGTCGCCGAGCTCGTTGACGGCGCCGATCAACTCACCCTGGCTCGGCAACGGGGTGAGGCGCTGGGCGTAGATGCGGTCGACCTCCGACTCCCACTCCGCGTGGAGCCGCTCCGCCGATTCACGATAGCTTCGCTCCACCACGTAACCGCCGAGCGCCTGGCCCAGCTCATCGAGCGTGACGCGCGCGTCGCCGACCAGGGCAAGTCCGGAGTGTTTTGCCGCGTCGAAGCTCGCGACGTTGACGTTGACGAATCGGACGTCCGGAGATTGAAAGGCGGTCTTCGACGCGGTGGTGAAGTCCGAGTAGCGGGTGCCGATGCCAATGACCAGGTCCGCGTCACGCGCGATGGTGTTGGCGGCCAGGGTGCCGGTCGCGCCAATCGCGCCCAGGTTGAGCGGGTGGTCGAAGCGGAGGCTGCCCTTGCCAGCCATGGTCTCGCCGACTGGAATGCCGGTCTGCTCGACCAGAGTCCGCAGCGCGTCGGCCGCATCACTGTAGAGCGTCCCACCACCAGCGACGATCAGCGGTCGGCGGCTAGCGCGAATCCACTGCGCGGCAAGCTGCACGGCGCGGGCGTCGGGCCGGTTGCGCGCGATCCGCCACACGTGTTTCGAAAACAGCTCGCCAGGAAAATTGAACGCCTCGGTCTGCACGTCCTGGGGCAGGGCGAGTGTCACCGCGCCGGTTTCGGCCGGACTGGTGAGCACGCGCATCGCCTCCGGTAACGAGGTCAGCAGTTGCTCCGGTCGCGAGATGCGGTCCCAGTAGCGACTCACCGGCTTGAAGCAGTCGTTCACGGAGATATCCTGCGAGCTTTCGGACTCCAGTTGTTGGAGCACGGGCGCCACGTTGCGGCGGGCGAAAATATCACCAGGCAGCAAGAGCACCGGCAGGCGGTTGACGGTCGCCGTCGCCGCGCCCGTGAGCATGTTCGTGGCGCCCGGGCCGATCGACGACGTGCACGCAAACGTCTGCAGCCGGTTCTTCATTTTGGCATAGCTGATCGCGACGTGGACCTGGGCCTGCTCATTACGCGACTGGTAGTAGCGGAACGCGGGCGTCTGCTGGAGCGCCTGGCCGATGCCCGCCAGGTTGCCATGTCCGAAAATACCGAAGCAGCCAGCAAAAAAGGGCTGCTCGTGCCCGTCGCGCTCAACATGCTGGGCCTGCAGGAACGCGATCAGCGCCTGTGCAACGGTTAGCCGCCGTTCCCCAGAGCTCTCAGACATCAGCCATAAGCTATCAGCTTTGAGTGACGCGCCCTGAGCGCCTGACCTACCCTCAACAACGTGAGGAGGGCACTCGTCACCCTGGCCGCGTGCGTGCTCACCGCGGCGTGCTCCAGCCCGGCGCCGCGGGAGCCGACACCGCGCTCAGTCGCGGCGCCGGTGCCGACGCAAACTCCGGCTGCCGTCCAGGTGCAGGCCGCCGCACCGCAGCCGTTGCCCTCGACGGTTGTCCGCGCGGTTGCCTCGCCCAGCCCGGCGAGCATGCCGCTGTCGGTCCTGGCCGGGCGCAGCGGCGCCGACCTGCGGGTCAGTCTGGATCAGGCGCTCGAGGAAAACGCGTACCTGACCGCGGCGGTCATGCAAGCGGCCAGCAACGCGCGCCTGGATGAGCTGATCGGCGCCTCGACCATGCTCGACCAGAGCACCCTCAACGTGGCGGAGATCGTGGGCAATGTCAAAGGTGCCAACAGTGCTCAGGTGCTGGCCGACGCCTGGCGCGCGCAGACCACGGACCTGATCGTGTACAGCCAGGCCCAACGGTCCGCTCCACCAACCGATCTCGACCAGCAGCGGACGGTACTTGCCGCTCAGCTCGCCATGGGCGACTTCTCCGAAGAGGCCGCCGAAACCATCCTCCAGCGGCGGACCCAGCAGGAGCTGGCCGTGGCCGACAGCCTGGCCAGTCACGACACCGCACAAGCGACCCAGCGACTCGCCACGCTCGTCGAGGGCAACGCTGACCTGAGTCAACCGCTTGCCGCGGCGATGGCCAGTCAACTACCCGACCTGTTGCCGCCAGCCACCACCGGCGCCGACATCGACGTCCGCTTGCGGCTCGGCGGCAGCCTGCTCCAGCACCTGTACCTGAGTGGCGACGCGATCGACGCCGCCGCGGACAACCGTGCCGCCGATGCGCAGGCGTACGCGGCCGCCGCCGGCGTCGTCTCCGATGATCTTGGCAACCAGTTGGCCAGCATGTACACGCCGGACGTGGGCCAGGGCGTCGCCGATCGTCTGCGTGTTCAGACCGAGGCGCTGGTGTCGGCGGCCTCGGGCGGGGATCGACATCAAGCCAACGCCGACATCGACCGCACGCGAGGTGAGATCGACTCGCTGCTGTCGGGCGCCAACCCACTGCTGGCGCCCGGACTGCTGTCCCAGGAGCTGCGCGCCAGCGAGCAGCCGATGCTCACCTCGGCGGATGCCTTCGAGTCCCGCGACTTCGCGACCGCGTACGCGCGCCTGCACGAAGCGGCGCGGCAGAGCCAGAAGTCGGCCGAAACGCTGGAGCTGGCCATCGTGGACCGCTATCCCGGCCGCTACCTGGTGCTGCCGACGCCCGCGCTGGGGCAGGCCAACCGGACGCTCAACCCCACCAACCCGGGCGCGCTGCGCTCCGTGACCACGGGGCGCGGCCCAGGAGTCGGTCCCGACGTGGGTCCGCGGGTCGGTCCGTTCGGCGGCCGCCACTGAGCCGCGGAGCAGCCAGAATGCCCGAAGACGTCAGGACGCGCGCTTGGCCACCATGACTTGCGTCGGCCTGAGCACCCGATCGCCCTTACGGTAACCCTGACGGACCACGTGCAGTACGTGGCCCTCGGCCACGCTGGTGCTCGGCGCCGAGCCGAGCGCCTCGTGCAGCCGCGGATCGAACTCGGCCCCGTCGGCCTCGATCTGCTCGACGCCCTCGGCGGCCAGCAAGCCGCGCAAGTTGCGCTCGACCAGCAGCACGCCCTGGCCCCAGCCAGATTGGCGCTCGGCCTCCGACGCGTTTGACAGGGCGCGGTCGAAGTCGTCCAGGATCGGGAACAGCCGCTGCAGCACCGACAGGCCCGCGTCGCGCGCCTGCTGGGCGCGTTCCTCTTCCACGCGGCGGCGGAAGTTGATGAAGTCGGCCTGGGTGCGCTGCGCGAGGCGCAGGTACTCGTCGGCCTTGTGTTCGATTTCGGCGAGCTCGCCGCGGAGGGTCTCGAGCTCGTCGGTTGGGGTGGGCGCCTCGGCCGGAGTGGCGTGTGGCTGCCCGTCAGATTCAGGCGCTGGTGAAGTTGGTTGGTCTTGTTGCACCGACATTGCCCAAAGTATATGATATGTCGGACACAAAATGTATCGCGACCCGCATCAAATTTCGGCGGGTACGTCGAGCGCGGCTCGCTCGCGTACCTCGGATGCACTCTACGTCATCAGCGTCGCCGCTCGACTCGTCGAGATGCATCCCACCACCCTGCGCAAGTACGAGCGCGTCGGCTTCCTCGAGCCCAGCCGTACGCCCGGGCGCACCCGCCTGTACTCCCTGGAAGATATCCACCGCCTGCGGCAGATCAAACATCTCGTCGAGGACCGCGAGATGAATCTCGCCGGCGTTCAGATGGCTCTAGACTTAACGGAATTGCTCGGTGAAATCTCGACCGCAATCGATCAAACACCCGATATGGTTACCCTTCGACGCCGCGTCCAGGCCCCACTGCGCGCCGCGTTCGCAACTCTGGGAGCCCAACAGTAGTCAAATGCTTACATCCATTTCAAAGTTCATGGTTGCGCCCGCCCACGGCGAACGAAGAAAGGCTAGGTAGAGAGGACGATGGCGAAAGTACTGGGTATCGACCTCGGGACGACGAACTCCGTCGTCGCGATCATGGAAGGCGGCGAGCCAACCGTGCTCGAGAACGCCGAGGGCAGTCGACTGACCCCCTCCGTCGTGGCCGTCAATCCCAAAACCAACGAGCGCCTCGTTGGCCAGGTCGCGCGGCGGCAGGCGATCACCAACCCCGAAAATACGATTTTCAGCGTCAAGCGCTTCATGGGCCACAAATACGACGACGTCGAGGTCCAGCGTGCGCTCAAGGTCGTGCCATACAAGGTCAGCAAGGCCCCCAACGGCGACGTTCGCGTGGCGATGGCCGGCAAGGACTATAGCCCGCCTGAGGTCTCGGCCATGATCCTGCAGAAACTCAAGGCCGACGCCGAAGCCAAGCTGGGCGAAAAGATCACCCAGGCGGTGATCACCGTGCCTGCCTACTTCAACGACAGCCAGCGCCAGGCGACCAAGGATGCCGGCCGCATCGCCGGGCTCGAGGTCCTGCGCATCATCAACGAGCCAACCGCGGCCAGCCTGGCGTATGGCCTGGACAAGCAAGGCAAGGACGAGGTGATCGCCGTCTATGACCTGGGCGGCGGCACGTTCGACATCTCGATTCTGAGCGTCGGCGAGGGCGTCTTCGAAGTCAAAGCCACCAACGGCGATACGTTCCTGGGCGGCGACGACTTCGACCAGCGCATCATCGACTGGATCGTCGACGAATTCCGCAAGGACCAGGGCATCGACTTGCGCCAGGACCGCATGGCCCTGCAGCGTCTGAAGGAAGCCGCCGAAAAAGCCAAGATCGAGCTCAGCTCGACGCAGAGCACGGAGATCAACCTGCCGTTCATCACCGCCGACGCGAGCGGGCCCAAGCACCTGTCGCTGACCCTGCCGCGCTCCAAGCTGGAGCAGCTGGTCGGCGACCTGGTCGAGCGGACCAAGGGGCCGGTCATGCAGTGCCTGAAGGACGCCGGCGTCCAGGCCAAGGACATCGACGAGGTCGTGCTGGTCGGCGGTCAGACGCGCATGCCGGCCGTCCAGGAGATGGTCAAGCAGGTCTTCTCGAAGGACCCCCACAAGGGCGTCAATCCCGACGAGGTCGTCGCCATCGGCGCGGCCATCCAGGCGGGCG
The DNA here is from genome assembly GCA_019247515.1 of Chloroflexota bacterium. Classification (GTDB taxonomy): domain Bacteria; phylum Chloroflexota; class UBA6077; order UBA6077; family CF-72; genus CF-72. The sequence goes on from JAFAOS010000504.1 coordinate 30,911, forward strand.
TGCTGAAGGGCGAGGTCAAGGACATCCTGCTGCTCGACGTCACGCCGCTCACCCTGGGCGTCGAGACGTACGGCGGCGTGATGACGGGCATGATCCCGCGCAACACGACGATCCCCACCTCAAAGACCGAGACGTACACGACGGCTGCCGATGGGCAGACCAGCGTGGAAGTCCACGTGCTGCAGGGCGAACGGCCGATGGCGACCGAGAACAAGTCGCTGGGTCGGTTCATCCTGGATGGCATCCTGCCCGCGCCGCGCGGCGTGCCGCAGGTCGAGGTCACCTTTGACATCGACGCCAACGGCATCCTGAACGTCTCGGCCAAGGACAAGGCGACCGCCAAGGAGCAGAAGATCGTCATTCAATCTTCGAGCGGCCTGAGCGACGCCGAGATTCAGCGCATGGTCAAGGACGCCGAGGAGCACGCCGCGGACGACGCGCGGCGGCGCGAGGAGATCGAGGTCCGCAACCACGCGGACAGCGCCCACTACCAGGCGGAGAAAATGCTGCGCGAGCAGGGCGACAAGATGCCCGAGGAACTGCGCACGCAGGTCGCCGAGAAGTCGTCGGCTGTCAAACGCGCGTTGGACGCCAACGACGTCGACGCGATGAAGAGCTCGCTCGAAGAGCTGCAGCAAGCAATGATGGCCGTCGGCCAGGCCGTATACGGCGGCGGTGGCCAGGGTGGTCCATCAGAGCCAGGTCCCAACGGCGAAGGCGGCGGCCCGGAGGCGCCGTCGGGCACGGTCGAAGGCGAATACCGCGAGGTCTAGGCCACAGGCCTAGCGCTCGCGCATTCGCGGAGCGGTGGTTGCCGACAAACGGTCGGTCACCACCGCTCTTTTTGTGTCCTTGCGCTGGGCTCGCCGCGTGCCGAGGTCGACTGCCAGCAAACTGGCGGTGGCCATGTCCTCGTCGACGTAACCCTCCTGAAACAAGCGCCAGATGGCGACGCGCGCGGCGTCCACTGCGTCGGATGGTGTGGCTGGTGAAGCTTCGGTTGCTTGCATTTCAACCAGTGCCCTCCACCCCACGGATACGCAGCCCGCGTACCCACGCAACGCGCCAGAACGTTACAGAAGCAAAGCGACGGTTACAATTGTCGGCGGGGTCAGTCGCCGTACGGCACTGAGAACTGGGTGTCGAACCAGTCGAAATAGTCGTGGACGAAGATGTTGTCGGCACCGACCAGCGCGCGGACTTTGGGCTCGATGCTGCCAACGTGCGACTTCTTGATCGGGCACGATTCACACGCGCCCTGGGCATAGACGGTCACGTGGTACTCGCCGTCGCGACGCTCGGGCGGCAGGTAGGACAGTGAGGGGCGCCAGCTCGTGACCACGTCTTCGCCCATCACGTCGGCGGCCGCCTGCAAGATTTCGTAGTCGAACTCTTCGGCGCGAATCTCTTCGAGCGCGTCGACAATCTTCTGCAGCATCGGATCATCGGTCATGTGTGGCTGTGCCCAATAGATGTTTATACCGAAGCCGCTCCCGCTTCCGTCTGCCTTTCGTGGCAACGAGCGGGGCCGGCACGCAGCCTGCACTCGGTGAACCGATGCAACCGCCCGACCCGCCCGATCTCCGAGCCATGCTCGCCGCCATGCACCAGCTGCACCCGAGCGGCACTCATCGCCGAGAACTCCTGGTCCAGAATGGTCTATTGGCCGTCGAACGGGTGCGCGATCCGCTCCTGGCTGACGCCATCGTCATCTCGATCGGGGAACGCGCGCGAGTCATGGCCCATCATGAGTTCCGCTCGTGGTTGGAGGAGGTGCGGAGCGCATTCGACACAATCTGACGCATACTGAGCGTCGGCGTGCAATTCGACGAGCAGCGCAATGGCGACGAGGTTGACCTGACGTCAGGCGCCGAGTTCGAGGTCAGTCTCGCCGAACGGCCGACTACGGGTTATCGCTGGAACGTGATCTCGAGTGGCGAGCCCGCCTGCCGCATTCGGCATGATTCGTTCGACGCGGATACCGCGCTACACGGCGGCAGTGGCGCGCGAATCCTGTACTTTGAGGCGGTGGAGCCTGGGCTCGGCGTTATCGAGCTTGCCTATCGCCGAGCCTGGGAGGCGAACGCGGCGCCCGCGCGTCGGTTCGTGCTTCGCGTCCGCGTCGCCTCCGAGCGCGCCTGAGTTACTGGATCATCCGCAGCGTCCAGAAGTCGCTGGCGAGCTGCGCGTCGCTCAGGTACAGGTACGGCATGTGGCAATAGCCGTGGTCGCCCCAGCCGGCGCCCCACGAGTTGCGAACGATGAACCGCTGCTGCGCATCGTCGTAACCAACCGCCAGCACCGCGTGGCCACCCAGCACCTGCTCGCCGGCTTGGGGCATCGGTACCACACCCGACTGTGCCACCTGCTGACTCTCGAAGCTCTCGTACACGGTGAACCCGAAGACGAAGGGGTAGCCGGCGGCGAGACAACCTTTCATCTGACTGAGCACCTGCGGCACGCGCTGGTACTGGATCGCCTGGTACTTCAGCGCCTCGGTGTACGCGTCCTGCGAAGGCTTGACGGTCAGTTTATTGTTGGGCGGGAACGGGTCCGCGTCGTACGGCCAGGTGGGGTCTTCTCGACAGACTCCGAGTTGCGCAATGGACTTCATGCCGTCGCGAATCTGCGCACCGCTGTCGGAGCCGGTGGTGTGTTCGATGGCCCGCTCGTTGTAATAAATGAACAGACGCGACGGCACGAACGGCGATGGCGCCCCCAGGTTCTGCTTTATCTGGCTGAACTCGTGCGCGGCCCCGATGGCATTGGCCGTACAACTGCCAATCTGGCCCTGGTCGTACACCGCCGGGCAGCCCGGGCGTAAATCTACCTGGCTTGGCAGTGCAGACAACGTTTGCGGCGGCGCCGCGTACAGGTGGTCGCGCTGGTCGGGCAAGTCCCGAACCCAGCCATAGCGCGCAATCTGATAAGGCATCGATCAAAATCCTCCCACAATTGCGACGAACGGTGCGGGCGTCTCGCGGGCCCACACAATACGCCTTGTTGCGCGACTTGTGAAGAGGGGAATGTTGTGAAATCCGTCACAGACGGCTGCTCGAATCAGTCCTAGATGGCGCGCCGCGCCTGGCCGACGGGGAGAGAAGCCTCCAGGCGCAGCGCACATCTGTCGTTGCACACAAAGGAGATTCGAAAATGAGCTCAATCGTCGAGCTGCCGATCCGCCTCGAGGAATCGGACAAACTCGCATCACTGGACGACGTCCTTGGCACGCTCAAGGTCGTCTACACCACCACCGCCTGTTCCCAGTGTGGACGCATGGTCACCCTGACGGAGATCACCACGCCGCGCGTTCGCGACGCGGCGCTGGTCTGTTTTTTCCGACATCGCTCGAGCTCGGGGGCCGGCACTCTCTCCGGCCGACCCCCGGGCTCCGTGCGGGAGATAGATAGATAGATAGATACACACATGTCCACGTTCGTTCCACCCGCGCGACTGGGAGTCGGCTGGTCCTATTTTCCCACCGCGCCAGAAGTCAATGCGCGCGTGCGCGATCTCATCGACTTCGCCGAAGTCAGCCCGGATACGCTGTGCCGCGAAGTCCAGACCGATCGCGGACCACGGATGCACTTGCAACCAGCGCTGGTGGACACCGCGCGGCGCCCGCTCGACGGCATACCGGTCACCGTCCACCGACTGGAGCTGTCCATTGGTTGCCAGCACGTGGAACGACTCGTACGTCATGATGCTGGACGAGTTTCGATGCATACACGATTTCGCCTGGCACAGCGAGCACCTGGGCTACCTGCTCACCGAGGACCGCCGCGGCCAGACCCTCAACGCGGGGGTGCCCCTGCCATTGCCCTTCACGCGGGAAGCCGTTGACCTGGTCGCCCCGCGGGCCGACTGGTTGATCGACCGTTACGGGACGCCGTTTCTGCTCGAAAATGCGGTCTATTACTTTCCGGACTTGCCCGCCGACCCGGGTTGGGACGAGATCGTCTTCCTCAACCGCCTCGTCGAATCGAGCTCCTGCGGGCTGCTGCTGGACCTCTTCAATCTGTATTGCAATAGCCTCAACCACCACTTCGATCTGATCGACGCGCTGGCGCGATTGCGACTCGACCGCGTTGTGGAGGTCCACCTCGCCGGCGGCAAATTTGTCGACGGGTTCATTCTGGACGGGCACTGCAACGCGGTCCCGGAGCCGGTGTGGGCCGCGCTGGAGTGGCTCTTGCCACGCGCGGACAATCTGGCCGGAGTCGTGTACGAAGTGCTGGAGCCGGCGCTGCCGCTGGTCGGCCTGGACACCCTCCGCGATCAGCTCCTCCGTCTGCGTACCACGTGGAACGCGGCGCGCGCGGAGCGCCGCGTGAGTCTCGCCGCCTGGCAAGCCTCCCTGGCAAGCGCTGGTGGCGGGAGTTCCGGGTCCAGATGGCGGCCCCGCTCACGCTATCTGTACTGGACCCCGAACGGCGGGCGGCGCTGGTCGCCGAGTACGTGCGCCGCTATTCGCGTCCGTCGTCCTTCTTTCTGCGCGAGGCGATCCCGTTCCTGGACCTCGCCATCGAGCTGGCTTCGGACGTTGCGCACCTTCGGGCGCTCGCCGAATTCGAACGCGCCATGCTGGTGCTGGGTGAGGCGCTCGCCAGTGGCGCTCCGCTCGCGGTCGACGACGAGCTTCGACCGGATGACCTGGTCAGCGCGCATCCACTCGCGGCGATCGTGCGCTTCGAGGCGCCGCCTGAACGTGTCCTGGCCGCGGCTTCGAGAGGCACCGCGATGCCGCCACGCACGGATTCTGCGCACTGGCTGCTGATCGCGCCCGGTCTGCCGAACCTGGCCCGCGCCTGCGCCGCATCCGAGGCCACGCTCTTCGAATCGCTTCAGACTTCGCCCGCGCGCGCTTCGCAGTCACTCGCAAGTCTGTGGCGTGCGGGCGCGCTGCAACGCCGCCAGTAGAACCGTGCCACGCGCGGCTGGGATCCTCCGCAACCCGGACTTCTTGCAGGTCTGGACCGCTCAATCCGTTTCGATGACCGGCTCGCAGGTCAGCGTGCTGGCCATTCCGCTCATTGCCGCCGTCGTGCTGAACGCCTCTCCATTCGAAATGGGCGTGCTGCGTACCGTCAGTTTCCTGCCGGTGCTAATTCTCGGTCTGCCAGCCGGCGCCTGGCTCGACACCGTCCGCCGCCGCCCGGTCATGATCGGTGCGGACCTGGGCCGCGCTGCCGTGCTGGGGCTGCTGCCTGTCGTCGCGCTGGCCGGCGCGCTGCGCATGGAGTACCTGTATCTGGTCGCCTTTGTCACGGGCGGTTTATCACTGGCCTTCGACGTCGCTCAATCGGCGTGGCTGCCGGGCGTCGTCAATTCCGAGCGTCAGCAGCTCCTCGACGCCAACAGCAAGCTGGAACTGAGCCGCTGGACCGTCCAGATTGGCGGTCCGGGTCTGGCCGCTGGCCTGGTCCAGGTTGCCGGGGCTCCGCTGGCGCTGCTCGCCGACTGCCTCTCGTTCGCGATTTCCGCGCTGATGCTGAGCCGAGTACGCATCGCGGAGCCGACCGCCCACCGCGCGAAAACGTCGTCTTCGATCTGGCGCGACATTCCGGCGGGACTCCGGCTGGTCGCTCAGGACGCGTTGTTGCGCACAATGGCCGTGACCGCTGCCATCAGCAACGTGTTCGCGTATGCGCAAGCCGCCGTTTTACTGCTGTTTGTCACCCGCGACCTGGCGCTACCGCCACGGTGTATGCCGCCATCCTGGGCGGCTTTGGCCTCGGCGGCGTATGTGGCTCGCTCCTGGTGGCGCGCGTGGCCGGCCTCGTCGGACAACGCGGCGCGATCTGCCTCGGGGCGGTGTTGATGGCAGCCGGTGACGCGCTGGTTGCACTGGCGGGCGGACCGCTCATGCCTTTTGCCGGCGTCGGTCTCGTCGCGGGTCAGTTCGTGACCGGTATCGGGCTGCCAGTGTGCACGATCACCATGGTCAGTCTGCGCCAGGCGGTCACCCCGACCGATCTGCTTGGACGCGTGAGCGCCACCACCCGACTGCTGGCCTGGGGTGCGATTCCACTCGGAGCCTTACTCGGCGGTGCGCTCGGCGACAGTATCGGTCTGCGAGCGACGCTGGTCGTCTCGGCCGCTGGATCGGCACTGGTGATGGCCTGGGTGCTGCACGCATTCACCATACGTGACGCTTTTGCTCAGAAAATAGTCGCCACGTGACGCTTTCTGGCTCCGCCGTGACGCTTCCCGTGACGCCCACTGGTTTACATTGCCGCTGCCGTGCTGGCTTGCATCACCACCGCCGCCGTCGACGGCCTCGAAGGTCGCCTCGTCGAGGTCCAGGTAGACCTGGCGCTGCAGGGCCTGCCCAGCTTCTTTCTGGTCGGCCTGCCAAACGCGGCCGTCAAGGAAGCCAGGGAGCGCGTCCGCACCGCGATCAAAAATAGCGGCTTGCAATATCCGCTGCGTCGCATCACCGCCAATCTGGCTCCGGCGGAGCTTCCCAAGCAGGGCCCGTCGTACGATCTGCCGCTGGCAGTCGCCATCCTGGTCGCCTCGGGTCAGGTGGAGCCACCCCCGCCCGGCACCATGTTCGTGGGCGAACTTTCACTTGACGGGCATGTCCGCCACACGCAGGGCATCCTGCCGATGGCGGCCACCGCGCGGAGCGCCGGTGTCAAATTAATGTACGTATCCGCGGAAGACGCCACCGAAGCAGCCCTGATCGAGGGCGTCGAGGTCACCGGGGTTCCGACACTCGTGGACCTGGTGGCCCACATGCGCGGTGATGCGACTCTGCCGCCGACTCCGCCAACCGTGGCGGCTGACGACAATGCGCTCTCGGAGGAGGTGGCTGATTTCGCGCAGATCCGCGGGCAGGGCCATGCCAAACGCGCCCTCGAAATTGCCGCGGCCGGGGCCCACAACGTGCTGTTGACCGGCGTGCCGGGCGCTGGCAAGACCCTGCTCGCCAGAGCGCTGCCGGGCATCCTGCCGCCGATGACACCGGAGGAGACGTTGGAGGTGACGCGCATTTACTCCGTTGCCGGTGTGCTCGCGCCGACAACACCGGTGGTCCGCCACCGGCCGTTCCGAGCACCGCATCACACCGTCAGCTACGCCGGGCTGGTCGGCGGGGGTTCCTCGCCCCGGCCCGGCGAAATCAGCCTGGCGCATCGCGGCGTCCTGTTTCTGGACGAAATTCCCGAGTTCCACCCGCGCGTGCTGGAGGTGTTACGCCAGCCGATTGAAGACGGTATCGTGACGATCGCGCGCGCCCGCGAGACGCTCACGTTTCCGGCCAGGTTTACCCTCATCGCCGCCCGGAATCCATGTCCGTGCGGCTTTTATGGCGACGCCTCGCGGCCGTGTTCGTGCGCGGAATCGGTGGTGACTCGCTATCAAAAGCGGCTCTCCGGTCCCATCCTCGACCGTATCGACCTGCACGTCCCTGTCCAGCGGGTGGAGTTTGCGGCGCTGGCCGGCGCCGAGCGCGCTGAAAGCTCCGAAAGCATTCGCCGACGAGTCGGCGATGCGCGGTATCGTCAATGGCGACGTTTCGCGGAACACCCGTCGATCACCTGCAACGCCGAGATGCGGGTGGGCGATATCCGCGCCTACTGCGAGCTGGACTCACCCGGCGCTTCGCTGCTCCGCAGCGCCGTCGAAAGCTTCGGGCTCAGTGCGCGGGCATACCATCGTGTGCTGCGGGTCGCCCGCACCATCGCGGACCTGGCGGACGCCGAAGAGATCGACGTCAGCCACGTGGCCGAGGCCATCCAGTATCAGCCCCGCGAGCAGTACGGCGGCAATCTCGAATGAGCGCCGCGCGCGTTGGGTACCATGCCTGAAGTGAGGCGCAGCGAAGACCGCATCCTGACAACCCACGCCGGCAGCCTCATTCGTCCGCCGGAGGTCGCGAGGTTCGACGCCGAGCGCCGCGATGGGCAGGGCGTCGATCAGTCTGCCTACGACGCGGCACTGAAGCATGCCGTCCACGACGTCGTGCGCAGGCAGGCCGAGGTCGGCATCGACATTGTCGACGACGGTGAATTTTCGAAATCGAGCTGGGGAACATACATCAATCAGCGCGTTTCGGGCTTTTCACACGATGCCAATCGGCGGGTGCCGATCAATTACCGCGGGCGCGACGCCGAGCGTTTCGCCGCGTTTTTCGAGTCAGAGGCCGCCGCTGGAAATGGACCGCGCCGGCGCGGCGGAGGCGCCGACGTGTGTGTCGCGCCAATCGTCTATTCAGATCGGCACAGCATCGAGCGCGACATCCGCCACGTGAAGACGGCCGCTGCGGCCGCGGGTGTTGAAGAGGCGTTCTTGCCGGTCGTAGCGCCGGCCAGCTCCGCCTTCAACGCCGTCAATGACTACTACGCCACCGACGAGGAGTACGTCTACGCTCTGGCGGACGCCCTGCGCCACGAGTACCTGGCCATCTACGAGTCGGGCCTGATCCTGCAAGTGGACGACGCCGTCCTGGCCAATGCCTACGACCACCTGATGGCGCGCGGCCGGAACGTCTACCGCACCTGGGCGGAGTTGCGCATCGAAGCGCTCAACCACGCCCTGCGCGGCATTCCCGCGGACCGCGTGCGCTATCACCTGTGCTACGGCAGCTGGCACGCCCCGCACATGGCCGATGCGCCCCTCGAAGATATCGTGGACCTGATCCTGCGCGTGAACGCCGGCGCGTACTCCATCGAGGCAGCCAACGTGCGGCATGAGCACGAGTGGCGCGTGTGGCAGACGGTCAAACTCCCCGAAGGCAAGTCGCTGATCCCGGGCGTGGTCACCCACCATACGCTGAGCGTCGAGCATCCGCGCCTGGTGGCGGATCGCCTCGTCCGCTACGCCGGCATCCTCGGACGCGACAACGTCATCGCCGGCACCGACTGCGGCTTTCAGCAAAGCGCCGGCGTCGAGCGCGTCCACCCGAGCGTGATGTGGGCAAAGCTGCAGGCGCTCGCCGACGGCGCGCGCCTGGCCAGCCAGGAGCTCTGGCCAGGCTGAACTGGCCGCGCGGCTTGCGGCTCAGGCTCCGACTGGCGTCAGGCCGCGCTTGTGCATCTCGCCCTCGATGTCCAGACGCCCGCCCTGGCGGGTTGCCCACTCTTCTTGCGGCACCATCCAGAACACTTCGAACTCGTTGCCATCGGGGTCCTGCGCGTACAGGCTCAGACTCGAGCCGTGGTCGTTGACGCCGACCAGCGCGTTGGCCGCGATCAGCGTGTCGCGGGCGCTGGCCAGTTCGGGCAACGTGTCCACCTGCCATGCGAGGTGATACAGGCCGACGCGTTCCCCGCGGGTCGGATCGGGCGCATTCGGTCCAATGCTGAACAGGCCCAGGTCGTGATTGTTCTCGGTATTCGCGCTCGTCTTCAAAAAGTACGCGCGATCGCCCATATGCGCCGCGACGACGAATCCGAGCACATCCTGATAGAAGCGCGCCGCGCGCTCCGCGTTGCGCACGTACAGCACGGCGTGGTTGAGTCGTTTGATTTCGAACATGTCTGAAGAGATCCCCTCTGAGTTGTACAACGCGCTTCCGCGGCCGCGCATTCCACGGATCAGATGGCGACGTATACTACGCACCCTGCACCCGGGCCCGGCAGGGGAGTGAGACCTGTACAGCCCCATACGAATCCAAAGGTGGGAATACCGCAGATGTCGCGTACTGGTGTTGTGAGATGGCTGTCAATTGCCGCGGCCACCGCGCTGCTGGGCGTCATGCCTGGGCAGTTGCATGCTCAGTCCTCGCCTACCATCGCCCTCGTCGTGGGCGTCAAAGGCGACCCGTTCTACGTGACGATGCAAAAAGGCGCTCAGGCCGAGGCCGACGCGATGGGCGCGGAGTTGATCGTCGATGGTCCGGCTCAATTCGATCCGGTGCAGCAGACGCCCATCGTCGACGCACTCATCGCCCGCAAAATTGACGCGCTGCTCATCGCCGCGACCGACAAACAGGCCATGATCGAGCCGCTGCAGCGCGCCAACGACGCGGGCATCCCGGTGATTTCGGTCGATACGTTTATTGGCGATGGTGACTACGTGAACGGGCCGGTCACTTTCCCGCTGTCGTACATCGGCTCCGATAACACACAAGGCGGCATGATTGGCTGTCAGGCCTTGCTCGACGCCGTTGGTGGCTCGGGCAAGTTCTACATCCAGAACGTCAAACCCGGCATCAGCACCACCGATCAGCGCGAGCAGGGCTGCAGGCAGGCGATCCAGGCCGCCGGCGCCGGGGCCTCCCTCGTCGGCGTCGACTACAACGGCGATAGCGCGGCCACCGCCGCCCAGCAGACGTCCGCGCTCCTCCAGCGCACGCCTGACCTGACGGCCATCTTCGGCGCGAACCTGTTCAGCGCCGAGGGCGCCGCCCAGGCCGTCAAGAACGCCAATCTGTCGGGCTCCGTCAAGATCGCCAACTTCGATGCCCCGGAGCAGGCCATTGCTGACTTGAAGGCTGGCACGGTCGACCTGGTCATCGCCCAGAAACCGGCAGACATGGGCACCACCGGTGTGGACTACGCGCTGCAAGCCATCAGCGGCGACACGTCCCAGATCCAGAAGCGCGTGCCGACTGGCTACGTGGTCATCACGCGCGACAACGTGAATTCACAGGAAGCCCAGGACGCGATCTACAAGGGCCAGTAAAACCCGTATGGAGCCAGCCCCGTCTGGTGTTTCGGTTTCGCCGGACGGGCCGGCCGCCGGTGGACCCGCGCCACCACCGACCGCCGAATCTGAAGATGTAGAGCCACGTCCAAATCGGGCTCTCGAGTTCGTTGGCCGGTTCTGGGCGTGGATTTTTCTCCTCGTCCTGGTCACGTTTTTCTCGGCCACGGGCAGAGGCTTCCTGGACCTGTTCAACTTCCAGGCCATCGGCGCCAACATGGCGATCATGCTGATCATGGCCCTCGGCCAGACGTTCGTGATCATCTCCGGCGGCATCGACCTGTCCACCGGCTTCGTCATGGGCCTGAGCTCGGTCGGAGTGGCGCTGGCGATCTCCCGTCTCGGAGCGGATGCCTCACTGCTGGTGGCGGTACCGGTCGGTCTCGCCGCGGCCCTGATCGCCGGCGTGCCGGCCGGGTTCGTCAATGGCGTGCTGATCGCGCGGCTGCGGGTTCCGCCGTTTATCGGCACGCTGGGCATGTACGGAATCGCGCGTGGCGTCGGATTCATCCTGTCTGGCGGACAACCCGTCAGCATTCAGGTGCGCGGCCTGGGTCAGGTGGGCAACGGCTATCTGCTGTACTACTATCCGTCGGCCGGGTTCACTTTTTTCAATCCTCCGCCCGGGCTGGCCGGGGCCCAGTTGCGCCAGGTCGTCGGCATCCTGCCCCACACGGTGACGGTGACGGTGGTGCTGATCGTCGCGTGCTGGTTCCTGCTCTCGCATATGCGCTTCGGCCAGCACACGTACGCCGTAGGTGGTAATAGCGAAGCGTCGCTGCGGGCGGGTATACCAGTGCGGCGGCACGTGTTTCGGATCTACGTTTTGTCGGCGCTGCTGGCTTCGATCGCGGGATTCGTGTATTCGATGCGGTTCACCAATGGCGCGGCGAATGCCGGCGATCCGCTGCTGTTGGATTCGATTGCGGCGGTTGTCATTGGCGGCGCCTCGCTGTTCGGAGGCGAAGGTACCATTTTTGGCACGCTCATCGGCGCCCTGATCATCTCTGTCATCCAGAACGGGCTCGTCATTCTGGCGATCAATCCGTTCTGGCAATTCGTGGCGGTGGGCGTCGTCATTATTCTGGCGGTGCTGGTCGACCAGGCCAAGACGCGCGTGGTGCGTTGACGTGTCCGACACTCGATCGCTGCTCTCGGGCGTAGAGCTGTACAAACATTTCGGCGGCCTGGTTGCCGTCGATCACGTCAGCCTGGACGTGTATGCGGGCGAAGTGCTGGGCGTGCTGGGCGACAACGGCGCCGGCAAGTCGACGCTGATCAAGATCATCTCCGGCGTCTTCCAACCGGATGGCGGCCGATTGCTCTGGCACGATGCGCCCGTCAGCTTCTCAACCCCGGAGGGCGCGCGCCGCGCGGGTATCGAGACGATCTATCAGGACCTGGCGTTGTGCGAGAACCTGGATGCGGCGGCCAACATTTTTCTCGGTCGCGAGCCGGTCCGCAACGTGCTCGGCGCGCTGCGCGCCGTCGACCGCCGGCGCATGCTCGAAGAATCGCGCCGCGTCCTGACCCAACTGGACATTCGCATTCCGGCGCTGTCGCGGCCGATCCGTCAGATGTCGGGTGGCCAGCGCCAGGCGGTGGCCATCGCTCGGGCCGTCTACTGGAACGCGCAGCTGATGATCATGGACGAACCGACCGCCGCGCTGGGTGTCGCCGAGCAGCGCAAGGTCCTGACGTTGGTCCGGACTCTGCGCGAACATGGAGTGGGGGTGATCATTATCAGCCACAACTTGCAGGACGTGCTCGACGTCGCGGATCGGATCATCGTCATGCGCCGTGGTCGACTGGTCGGCGAGCGAAAAGCATCCGAGACCGATTCGAGCGATTTGATTGGACTGATGCTCGGCGCCGAGCGCTTCGAAGCCGCCTGAGAAATTGCCATGACTTCCTCGAATCCTCTCAAAGACAAACTCACCGCCGGTCAGGCCACCACCATTATCGCCCCATATGCCACCTCGGCCGGACTGGTGGAGATGTTGGGCCATTTTGGATTCGACGGCGTCTTCCTGGACTGCGAGCATGGCCCCGCCAGTTGGGACGAGGTCGAGAACATGATTCGCGCCGCGGAGGTCGCCGGCTATAGCTCGGTGGTGCGCGTGCAGGCCAACGAGGCAGCGACGATCACGCGCGCACTCGACCGCGGCGCCGGCGGCATTCAGGTGCCGCACATCAACACGGCGGCGGAAGCGGCGGCGGTCGTCGAACACGCCAAGTACGCGCCGCTTGGCCACCGCGGCTGGAGTGGCTGGCGCGGCGCATACGGTCTCAATGGCGCGGAGTACGCCCGCCTGGCCAACGCCTCGACCCTGGTGGCAGTCATGCTGGAAGAGACGGAGGCGCTGGACAACCTGGATGAGATCTTGCGTGTGGACAACGTGGACGTCTTTTTCGTCGCACCGGGAGACCTGGCTCAGTCAATGGGCCTGCAGGGTCAGGCCAACCACCCCACCGTTCAGCATGCGATCGACGACGCGCTGCGCCGAATCAAAAGCGCTGGCAGGGTATCAGGCACGCTGACGACGCCCGGCAGCCTCGATCGCTACCTCGATCTGGGCGTGCTGTTCCTGTACGTTGGACTGCAGTCACTCCTGGAACCGGCGAGCCAGGCTTTCATCCAGCGCGTCAACGCCGTCCGCGCTGGACGTTAACGCCGTCGCCCGGCAATCGCCAGATGCGACAATAGTCCACATCGCAGATATCCCCTGGCGGGTGGCGCCACTGGACGACCCGGGCCTGCCCGCATTCATCAAGCAACGCGCGCTGCCGGACCCGGCCACCGCGCGCTGCGAGCTGTGCGACGCCCGCCCACGCCAGCCGCTGTCGACGGTGCTGATCGTCGACGGTCCCGACGGACTGCCCGTGCCGTTCCTGGTCTGCAACCAGTGCCGCCGCACGCTCGACGAGCTCCACGCCCTGCTGGAATCGGCCGACCGCTCGTCCCCCGCGCCGCAATCCTGGTGAGCGGTCCGCTCGAATCAGGCGACAAGCCGCTCAGGGCAAGTCGAGTGTCGTCGGCAGGAACCGCGGCGGGCGACGTACCGGAGCGGCCTGCTCGAACGCGTACGCCAGTCTGACGAGAGTCGCTTCGCCGCGGGGCGGGCCCATGAAGGTCACACCGACTGGCAGCAGGTCGAGAGCGAATCCAGCCGGCACCGTCAGCAGCGGAAAGCCGCCTACGGCCGCGGCCTGCGAGCTGCCGCCCAGGTGGCGGTCGCCATCCAGCAGGTCGATGACCCAGGCGGGCGCGTTGGTGGGCGCCACCAGCGCGTCGAACCCACGTTCGTCGAACATCGCGGCAAATCCGCGCGCGAACGCGAGGTCGTGCGCGAGCGCTCGCCGATACAGCGGATCTGACAGGGTCCCGCGCGTCTCGGACGCCTCGAACAGCTCCTGGCGGAAGTAGGGCATCTCCTGCTCGGCGTGCTCTTCGTTGAAGCGAATCAGGTCCGCGAGCGACTTGACGGTGGCATCCGGGCGGGTTGCCAGGTATTTCGCCATGCCGGCTTTGAGCTCGAACTCCATCACGATGCGTTCGGCACGTTGCTCGGTGTCTTCGAAGTTGGCTCGCAGCTCGGCGTGGCCTGGAATCTCGACCTCGTCCACCAGTTGCGCGCCACAGCCTTTGAGCACCTCCAGCGCATGTTGAAAAATGCGGTCGGTGTGCTCGCTGAAGCCGGTGTGGAACTTGCGCGCCACACCGATGCGCGCGCCCTTCAGCGCGCCTTTGTCCAGGTTCGCGCGGTAGTCCACACCCGATTCCGCAATGGCCGACAGCACCGCCGCGGCGTCGCTCACCGTGCGCGCATGCGGACCCACGACGTCCTGCGTATGTGAAATCGGAATCACACCCCGGCCGCTCGTCAAACCGACCGTCGGCTTGATGCCGACGACGCCGTTGTTCGACGACGGGCTCATGATCGAGCCGTCGGTCTCGCTGCCCAACGCCGCCAAGCACAGGTTGGCCGAGACGGCCGCGCCCGAGCCGGAGCTCGAGCCGCCCGGACTTCGATCCAGGACGTACGGGTTGCGCGTCTGACGTCCGCGCCCGCTCCAGCCGCTCGAGGAGCGCGACGAACGGAAATTGGCCCACTCGCTCAGGTTGGCCTTGCCCAGCAGGACCGCGCCCGCCTGCCTGAGCCTGGCGACCACCGGCGCATCGGCGGTCACCTTCGCGCCAAGCAGTGCCAGAGAGCCAGCGGTCGTCTGCATGCGGTCGGCGCTATCGATGTTGTCCTTGACCAGGATCGGCATGCCGTGGAGCGGCCCGCGGACGTGGCCGCCCGCGCGCTCCTGGTCCAGGGCATCGGCGATCTGAAGCGCTTCCGGATTGACCTCGAGCACGCTGCGCAGACCCGGCCCACGCCGATCGACGGCCTCGATGCGCTCGAGGTAGCCCTCGACCAGTTGACGCGAAGAGATCTCGCCAGAGGCCATGCGCGCCTGGGCCGCGTCGATGGTCAACTCGTCGAGGTCCATGCCGTTGCCGACATACTAGCCGCCCCCCCGCGGGGGAACAGCTGCGTGCCCCCTGGCGGGTTGGGACCCACAAGGTGCTCTGGGGAATGTTTCCTTGACCGTCCCACATGGGTCCCCGCTGGGGAAACGATCTTTGACCTATGATCCCATCGAGCCTCGAAACAACACCCCACCACGTGAGGAGCACCGACCCTATGGCAGCGGTTCGACAGGCGACGGTCACCTGGAACGGCGATCTTCCTTCCGGCAAGGGCAACGTCAGCGGCGCCACCAGCGGCGCCTTCAAGAGCCTCGAAGTCAGTTGGCCACGCCGCTCCGAGGCGGACGCCAACGGCATCACCAGTCCCGAAGAGCTGCTGGCCGCCTCGCACGCCAGCTGCTACGCCATGGCGCTGTCCGCCGGCCTGGGCCGCGCCGGCACCCCTCCCGAGTCCCTGAACGTGAGCGCCACGGTCACCTTTGACCGCGTCGGCGACGGCTTCAAGGTCGTCTCGAGCGCCCTGGAAGTCCGAGGCAAGGTGCCGAAAGTCGACGCCGCCGGCTTTCAGCAGGCCGCCGAAGCCGCCAAGGACGGCTGCCCCATCTCGCAAGCCCTGAAAGGCAACGTCGACCTGAGCGTCAAAGCCTCGCTGGAGAAGTGAGCGGCGACCTTACTGGAAAGCTCGCACTGATCACCGGCGGTGGCCGCGGCATCGGCCGCGCCATCGCCCTCGAGCTCGCCCGCCGCGGGGCGGACGTGCTCATCAACTACGTCCGCCACCCCGACGCCGCTCGCGACGTCGCCACCGAGGTCCAGACCAGCACCGGCCGCGTCGCCGAAACGTTGAGGGCCAACGTCGGCGACGCGGCGAGCGTCGACAAGCTCTTCGCCGATATCCAGGAGCGATTCGGCTACCTCGACATCCTGGTCAACAACTCCGCCTCGGGCGTCAACCGCCCGGTGACCGAGTTGACCCCACACCACTGGGACTGGACGCTCAACGTGAATGCCCGCGGGGCGTGGCTGTGCGCGCTCCGCGCTTTACCTTTAATGAAGGCGCGTGGCGGCGGCGCGGTCGTGTCGATCTCGAGCCTGGGCGGCAGCCGCGTGATGCACGACTACTTCCTGGTGGGCGTCTCGAAGGCGGCGCTCGAGGCGGTCACCCGCTACCTGGCCGTCGAGCTTGCGCCGCACGGCGTGCGCGTCAACGCGGTCTCGGGCGGCCTGGTGCAGACTGACGCGCTGAAGTCATTTGTCTGGGGGCCCGAGGTGATCGAAAAGACCGTGGCGCGGACGCCCGCGGCACGCATGGTCGAGCCCGAGGACCTGGCCCGCGTCGTGGCGTTCCTGTGCACCGAGGACGCCAGCATGATTCGCGGACAGACGCTGGTGGTCGACGGAGGATTTTCTCTGCTGGCCTGACCTGCCGAGCCCCTGGACTCTCCGCGAGCTCGTCTTACCCCCGCCGAGCGATCGCCCCCGTGCGTTCCTTCTCCTCGCGCTTTTTCGCTTTCACCCGGTGCTTTCGCCAGGCAACCTTTTTGCGTTTGTTCATAGGCTCACCGATTGTACGAAGTACACTCCCAGGGAGACGTACCCATGTCCGTAGTGATGCGGAAGCCCACCGACTTGCAGTCGGTCGATCCTGAGGTTGCGGAGCTCATCGCGCGCGACCGTGACCGTCACTCGCGCACGCTCAACTTCATCGCCAGTGAGAACTACGCGTCCCAGGCCGTCCTCGACTGTCTTGCCTCGCACCTGAATGTCAAATACGCCGAGGGCTACCCGCGCGCGCGCTACTACCAGGGCGTCGGCCTGGTCGACGACATCGAGCAGTTGGCCATCGATCGCGCCAAACAGCTCTTCGGCGCCGAGCACGCCAACGTCCAGGCGTATTCGGGCAGTCCGGCCAATATGGCCGTCTATTTCGCGCTGCTCAAACCCGGCGACACGGTCCTCGGAATGGACCTCAGTCAGGGCGGCCACCTGACCCACGGCAGCCCGGTCAGCTTCTCGGGCCAGTTCTACAACTTCGTCCACTACGGAGTTGACCCGCACTCAGAGTGGCTCGACTACGACGCCCTGGCGGACCTCGCCCAGCAGCACCGACCCAGGCTGATCGTCGCCGGCGCCTCCGCCTATTCCCGCATCATCGACTGGCGGCGCGTACGTGAGATTGCCGACAGCGTCGACGCCCGCTTCATGGCCGACATCGCCCACATCGCCGGCTTGATCGCCGCGGGCGTCCACCCCAGCCCGGTGCCGTTCGCCGATGTCGTGACCACCACGACCCACAAGAGCTTGCGCGGCCCGCGCGGGGCCATGATCCTGTGCAAGCAGGCACTCGCCCGCGACATTGACCGCACCGTGTTCCCGGGCATTCAGGGTGGGCCGCACCTGGCGTCCGTCGCGGCCAAGGCAGTGTGCTTTCACGAAGCGATGCAGCCCGAGTTTCGGACCTACCAGCAGCAGGTGGTCGACAACGCCAGTGCCCTGGCCGAGGGACTGATGCGGGGCGGCCTGCAGATCGTGTCCGGCGGCACGGACAATCACCTGCTGGTGGTCAAACTGCTCGATCGTGGCTACTCGGGGCGCACCCTGGCGCGAGCCCTCGAGAGCGCGGGCATCATTACCAGCATGTCGACCGTGCCAGGCGAGACCCGCAAGCCAGCGGTCACCAGCGGCGTGCGGTTCGGGACCCCGGCGATCACCACGCGTGGCGCGAACACCAGTCACATGCAGCGCGTCGCGCAGATCGTCAGTACGGTTGCCGAAGACCCGGCCGATGAGCTGGCCGTGAGCCGACTACGCGCTGAAGTGGAGGCCATCGCCGGCGAGCTGTCGGCCGTGTAGTCCTCCCGTGCCCATCCGGTTGCTCCGCGCCGCCACAGTCGCACTCGTCGCCTTCGTGTACATCGTGGGCGCCGTCAGCGCCCAGTCAAACCACGCGGTGCTCGTCGGGCACATCGACGGCATCATCAATCCCGCGACCGCCAACTACGTCGATCGCGTCATCACCGACGCCGAGCGCTCCAGGGCCCTGGCCGTCGTCTTCTCCGTGGACTCGCCCGGTGGGCTCGCCGACCCGACGCGTCAAATCGATCAGCGCATCGAACGCTCGAACGTGCCGGTCCTGGTGTACGTCGCATCGAATAGCGAGCACATTGCCTATGCCGCCAACCAGGTGGGTTTGACGCCCGCTCTCGACCAGCAGGCCATCACAGGCAGCTACCAGGTTGCCAACGTGTCCGATCTTCTGCAGCAAGCAAACGGAAGCAGCATCCAGGTCGCCGCGGGCCCCATCACTCTGGACACGGCCAACGCGCCGACCCGCCCCGCGGACATGACGGCGGTCGAGTCGTTCGTGCACACGCTCACCAATCCGACGATTGCCTACATTCTGCTGAGCATGGGCAGCCTTGGTCTCATCCTCGAGCTGCTCCATCCCGGCTCGGTGTTCCCCGGCGTGGTTGGCGGGATTTGCCTCTTGCTGGCCTTCTACGCGCTCGGCTCGCTGCCACTCAACCTGGCGGGCGTGGCGCTGGTCGGCTTTGGCCTCCTGCTGTTTGGACTGGAGCCGTTTTTGACCGCCCACGGGGTCCTGGCCCTCGGTGGCGGGGTCGCCTTTGTGTTCGGCTCGCTGCTGCTCATCAATGCTCCGGACGCGCCGTATCTGCGCGTCTCGCCAGTAGCCATCGGCGCGGTCACCACGGTTCTGGCTGGCTTCTTCGTGTTGCTGGTTGGTTTCGTCCTGCGGGCGCGCCGAAGCCGGGCTGTCACGGGACACGAGGGCCTTGTCGGAGCGACGGGGGTGGTGCGCCGCGACATCGAACCCGGGCGCCAGGGGCTGGTCCAGGTGCTCGGCGAGTTGTGGCGGGCGACGGCCGCCGATGGGCGTCTGTTGGAGGGCCAACCTATCGTCGTCCAGAGCGTCGACGGACTCGTCCTGGTCGTGCGGCGGGCAAGTGGCAGCCGGCCGGCTCCTCCGCGGCCCGCCGCGCCAGTGACGGCAAAGTCGAAAGCCGCCGGCCGCTGAATCGGTATCGCTGCTAAACTTCATTCTCCCGTGTCGCTCATCGTCGACGTCCGGGCGCGGCAGATCCTGGACTCGCGCGGAAATCCGACCATCGAAGTCGATGTGCGTCTCGACGATGGCACGCTCGGTCGGGCCGAAGTCCCCTCGGGTGCTTCGACGGGCGCCCACGAAGCCCACGAGCTGCGCGACGGCGATGCCCACCAGTTCGGCGGCAAGGGCGTACTGGGCGCGGTCCGCAACGTCGCCGAGCACATCGCGCCGCGGCTGTGCGGCCGCTCGGTGTTCGACCAGGCTGCCATCGACGGCGACCTGCTCACGCTCGACGGAACGGCAAACAAGGGCAAACTCGGTGCAAACGCCATTCTCGGCACCTCGCTCGCCGTCCTGCGCGCCGCCGCTCACTCTCGGCGCGTCGCGGTCTACGAATACGTCGGGGGGGTCGGCGCGCACGTGCTGCCGGTGCCAATGATGAACATCTTGAATGGCGGTCAGCACGCCGAAGATTCGACCGACTTCCAGGAATTCATGGTCGTGCCGCTGGGCGCCGCCACTTTCGGCGAGGGCCTGCGCTGGGGCACGGAGGTGTACCACGCTCTCCACGCCGAGTTGAAGGCTCGCGGCCTGAGCACTGGTGTTGGCGATGAGGGTGGCTTCGCGCCCAGTCTGCCAAGCAATCGCGCGCCGCTGGAGATCATCGTCACGGCCATCGAACGGGCTGGCTATCGTCCCGGCGAGCAGGTCGCGCTTGCCCTCGACGTGGCGGCATCGGAGTTCTACGCGGACGGCCACTATCGTCTCGAGCGGGAAGGCACGACGCTGAGCGGCGACGAGCTGATCGAGCGGTACGAAGGGTTGTGCTCGGATTATCCCATCGTGTCCATCGAGGATGGCCTGTCCGAGGACGATTGGGACGGCTGGCGGCAATTGACCGCGCGCCTTGGTGCGCGTGTGCAGCTCGTGGGCGATGACCTGTTCGTGACCAACGTCGAGCGTCTCCAGCGGGGTATCGCCGCCAGCTCGGCGAACTCGATCCTGATCAAGGTCAATCAGATCGGCAGCGTCACCGAGACGCTGCAAGCCATCGAGATGGCGCGGCAAGCGGGCTACACCACGGTCATCTCGCATCGCTCGGGCGAAACCGAGGACACCACCATCGCCGACCTCGCGGTTGGCACCAACGCGGGACAGATCAAGACCGGCGCGCCCGCCCGCGGCGAGCGGATCAACAAATACAACCAGCTGCTGCGGATCGAAGAGCAGCTCGGCGCCGCGGCCTCCTACGCCGGGCGCCACGCATTCCGAGTCGCGACTCCGTGACTGAAACAGAAGGGAGCCTCCAGTGGCAGTACGTGTAGGCATCAATGGGTTCGGTCGCATTGGCCGTCAGGTGCTCAAGGCGCTCCTCGATCGGCACGCCGATGACGTCGAGGTAGTGGCGATCAACGACCTGTTCGACACCGAAACCAACGCGCACCTGTTCAAATACGACAGCAACTACGGCAACTACCCCGGCAAGGTTGAAGCTCGCGAATCGTCGTTTGTCGTCGACGGCAAGGAAATCCAGGTCGTCGCCGAGCGTGACCCCGGCGCGATCCCGTGGAAAAAGTTCGGCGCGCAGATCGTCATCGAATCGACCGGCCTGTTCACCGATGCCACGCGGGCCAAAGCCCACCTCGACGCCGGCGCCGAGAAGGTGATCATCTCCGCGCCCGCCCGCCACGAAGACATCACCATCGTGCTCGGCGTCAACGAGGATCGATTCGACCCCGCCAAGCACAACATCATCTCCAACGCCTCGTGCACCACCAACGGCCTCGCGCCGGTGGCCAAGGTCCTGTTCGACAAGTTCGGCATCGAGCGCGGCATCCTGACGACGGTCCACTCGTACACCAACTCACAGCGGCTGCTCGACGTCGCGGCGCGCGACCTGCGCGACGCCCGCGCGGCGGCACTGAACATCGTTCCGGCTGAGACCGGCGCCGCCCGAGCCGTGGGACTGGTCATCCCCGAGCTGCAAGGCAAGTTCGGCGGCATGTCGTTCCGCGTGCCGACCTCGACCGTCTCCGTCGTCGATTTCACGGCCGTCCTCGGGCGCGAAGTCAGCAAAGACGAAATCAACGCGGCGATGCGCGAGTTCTCTCAGGACAGCATGCTCGGCATCCTCGGCTACACCGAGGAGCCGCTCGTTTCCTCAGACTTCCGGGGCGACAGCCGCTCCTCCATTTTCAGCGCCCTCGACACGCTGGCAATCGGCAACCTGGTCAAGGTCATCAGCTGGTATGACAACGAGTATGGCTATGCCTGTCGCCTGTCGGACATCACCGCCTTCGTCGCGAGGCACCTGAGCGGGCGGACTTCGGCGAACGGCTCGATGTTGAAGGAGATCGTCGGCGATCCCGCGCGGTGGGGCGCAAGCTCCGCAGAGCGCGCTTCGGCCGGCGCGCGCAGCTAGCCGCCGAGTGGCTCGCCTCTGCACCATCCGCGACGTGGACTGGCGCGGCAAGACCGCCGTCGTCCGTGTCGACTTCAACGTGCCGCTCGGCCGCCAGGATGGTCGCGTGGCCGACGACACGCG
Organism: Chloroflexota bacterium; assembly: GCA_019247515.1. Taxonomy (GTDB): domain Bacteria; phylum Chloroflexota; class UBA6077; order UBA6077; family CF-72; genus CF-72. Next base: position 52,655 of record JAFAOS010000504.1, read on the forward strand.
CATTCGCGCCGCGCTGCCCACGCTGCAGTACCTGCGGCAGCACGGCGCGCGCGTCGTCCTGCTGTCCCACCTGGGTCGACCAGACGGCAAGCGCGATGCGAAGTACTCACTCCAGCCCGTCGCCGATCGGCTTGGCGAGCTGCTCGGCTCGTCATGCCCGTTCGGATCGGACTGCGTTGGTCAGGCGGCCCAGTCCGCGGTGCGCGCGATCGGCCCGGGCGAGGTCGTCCTGCTCGAAAACGTGCGCTTCCATCCCGAGGAGGAAGCCAATGACCCTGGATTCGCCGCAGACCTGGCCAGGCTCGGCGACGTCTTCGTCAACGACGCGTTCGGAACCGCCCACCGCGCCCACGCGTCGACCGAAGGTCTGGCTCATCACCTGCCAGCGATCGCGGGCCTGCTGATGGAAAAGGAGATCGTCACCATCGGCGAGGCCCTGGACAACCCCAAACGGCCGTTCGTGGCCGTGGTGGGTGGGGCCAAGGTCTCCTCCAAGCTGGCGGTGCTCGAGAACCTGATCGATCGTGTCGATCGCCTGCTGATCGGTGGGGGTATGGCCAACACTTTTCTGGCCGCGCGCGGCGAGCAGGTCGGTCGCAGTCTCCTCGAAGCGGACCTCGTCCCGACTGCCCGGGACCTGATGCGTCGCGGGGACAAGATCCTCCTGCCGAGCGACGTGGTGGTCACCACCGACCTCAAAGCGGCCGACACTCAACCACGCGCGTGCGCGAGCGACGCGGTCGGTCCTGACGAGATCATCGGCGACATCGGTCCGCGCACGGCCGCGGACTTCGGCCAGGCCATCCAGGCCGCCGGGACGGTGCTGTGGAACGGTCCCATGGGCATCTTCGAGGACCCTCGCTTCGCCGACGGCACGCTCCAGGTGGCCCGCGCCATGGCGGCCTCGCGGGCGACGACGATCGTCGGTGGCGGCGAGTCTGTCCAGGCCGTGGAGCAGGCGGGCGTTGCCGACAAGCTCAGCCACGTGTCGACGGGTGGCGGCGCGTCGCTGGAATTCATCGAAGGCAAGGTCCTGCCGGGCGTCGCGGCGCTCAGGTCGGACTGCTGATGCCATCCATTCAGAGTGTGAGAAGGCCGATCGTCGCCGGCAACTGGAAGATGAACAACACGATTGCCGAAAGCCTGGCACTGGTGGATGCGATGCTGCCCCGCCTGCAGTCGTTCAAGGGCGTCGAACGAGTGGTGTGTCCGCCGTTCACGTCCTTGCCCGCGATTTCGGCCCGGCTGCGCGAGACGGACATCCTGGTGGGGGCGCAGAACGTGTACGCGGAGCCCAGGGGCGCCTTCACCGGCGAAATCTCGGCGACGATGCTCGAAGGCCTGGTGAGCTACGTCATCGTCGGTCATTCCGAGCGCCGCCAGTACTTCGGCGAAGACGACGCGCTGGTCAATCGCAAGGTCAAGGCCGCGCTGGGCAGCGGCCTGGCGCCAATCGTGTGCGTGGGCGAAACCCTGGCCCAGAACGAGCAGGGCGAGACGGAGGCGGTCGTGTCGCGTCAGGTGCGCGGCGCCCTCGACGGGGTGGAGCACCGTTCGGGCATCGTGGTCGCCTACGAGCCGATCTGGGCCATCGGCACCGGTCGAGCCGCCACGCCGGAGGGCGCCAATGCGACCATCGGCGTGATCCGTCGCACGGTCGGGGAGGTGGCGGGCTCAGCGGTGGCCGACGGGCTGCAGATTCAGTACGGCGGCAGCGTGACGCCGGACAACTTCGCGGCGTTCATCGCCCAGCCGGATATCGACGGCGCCCTGGTCGGCGGCGCCAGCTTGCGGGCCGACCAGTTTCTGGAGATCGTGCGCCTGGCCGCGATCGCCTGAGCCCCTAGCACACGCGGCGTCACACCGCGGCGATTTTCCTCGCTGTTCGCACGCGGCCGACGGCCGTGGCGATAAACAGCGCTGGTGTGACGCCCGATGCTGCACATTCGCGCCCGAGATGGACGAGCGCGCCTACTGGATCGTTCTCAACACCGCTGCTGGCATCGGCCCCATCCGTTTCCAGCGGCTCCTGGCGGTGTGCGGCAGTGCCCAGGCTGCCTGGGAGGCGCCGGACATCGAGCTGGCCGCCGCCGGGCTCGAACGCCGCACCATCGACTCCCTGCGCACGCTGCGCCAGCGCACCACCCCCGAGGCCATCCTGGACAAGCTGACCCAGCTGCATGTCACGCCGCTGACCCTGCTCGACGACGAGTACCCGCTCAACCTGCGCCAGGTTGCCGATCCGCCGCCGGTGCTTTTCACGCGCGGCCGCCTCGTGCCGTCCGACACGTCCGCGGTGGCGCTGGTCGGCACGCGGCGGGCGACCGGCTATGGCAATGCCGTGGCATACCACCTCACGCGCGACCTGGCCAGCGCTGGCGTCACGCTGGTCAGCGGGCTGGCCAAAGGCATCGACACCGCCGTGCACGACGCCGCCATCCGCTGTGGCGGGCGCACGATCGCCGTGCTCGGCAATGGCCTCGACCAGGTCTATCCTGCCGAAAACGCGCCGCTGGCGCGCAAGATCCTGGATTGCCACGCCGGCGCGCTCGTGTCCGAATTCGCGCCGGGCATTCCGCCCGATGCGGTCAACTTCCCGCGCCGCAATCGCATTATTTCGGGGCTGTCGCTGGTCACGGTCATCCTCGAAGCCGGCGAGCGGAGCGGCGCGCTCATCACCGCCGACTTTGCTCTCGAGCAGGGGCGCGACGTGCTGGCGGTGCCTGGCAGCATCTTCAGTCCGACCTGCGCCGGCACCCACCAGTTGCTCAAGCAGGGCGCCACACCCGTGACGACCGCGAACGACATCCTCGACGTCCTCGAGTTGAGCGCCCTGCGTGGCACGCCCGCGGACACGGCTGTGGCATGCGACATGCCTGCCCTGGCCCAGGATGAGACCACGGTCTTGCACGCGCTCAGCCCCGAACCGCGTCACATTGATGCCCTCGCCCGCGATCTGACTATGCGGCCGGGTGAGGTTTCGGCGACACTGGCCGTGCTGGAATTGAAAGGATTGGCTCGCCAGGTCGGTTCAATGTTGTATACCCGGGCCTGATTGCCTTTGCCGGCGACAGCGAGGGAGTACACTCCGCGGCCCGGACGGGAGAGCACAACTCAAAGAATGCCAAAACAAAACCTGGTGGTGGTCGAGTCGGCCGCCAAAGCCAGAACCATCGAGAAGTTCCTCGGACGCAATTACACCGTGCGCGCCTGCCTCGGCCACGTCCGCGACCTGCCGACCAGCCGCCTCGGCGTCGACGTCGAGCATCAGTTCGAACCCAACTACGTCGTACCCAAGGACCGCAAGGACGTCGTCAAACGCCTCAAAGATGAGGCTCGCGGCAAAACGTCCGTGCTGCTGGCGACCGACCCGGATCGCGAGGGCGAGGCCATCGCCTGGCACCTGGTCTCCGCCCTGGGCCTGGATGGCGCCCAGCACGACCAGCAGGTGAGCCGCATCGAGTTCCACGAGGTCACGCGCGGCGCGGTCATGGACGCGCTCAACAACCCGCGCACCATCGACATGCACCGCGTCGACGCCCAGCAGGCGCGCCGCGTCCTGGATCGACTCATCGGCTATCCCGTCAGCACCTTCCTCGGCCGCAAGATTCGCCGCGGCCTGTCCGCCGGCCGCGTGCAGTCGGTCGCGGTGCGCATGGTCGTCGATCGCGAGCGCGAGATCCTGGCCTTCGTTCCAGTCGAGTACTGGACGCTGCAGGCCGAGCTCTCGCGCCACCAGAGTACCGCCAAATTTCTGGCGAACCTGGTCGAGCGTGCCGGGGACAAGATCGACCTCAAGACCGGCGTCGAAGCGCAAACCGTGCAGGCTGACCTGGACGGCGCGCGTTGGACGGTGGCCGGCGTCCGCGAACGTGAGCAACAGCGCCACCCGGACGCACCGTTCACCACCAGCACCTTGCAGCAGGAAGCCAGCCGCAAGCTGGGCTTTTCGGCGCGTCGGACGATGGTCGTCGCGCAGCAGTTGTACGAGGGCATCGACATCGGCGGTGAATCCGTGGGCCTGATCACCTACATGCGGACGGACTCGGTCAACGTGGCCCAGACCGCGCTGGATGAAGCTCGCGAGTACATTCGCACGAAGCTCGAAAAGGGCATGCTGCCCAGTGCGCCGCGTGCTTACCGTACGCGCAGCAAGCTCGCGCAGGAAGCCCACGAGGCGATCCGTCCGACCTCGGTCTTCCGCGAGCCCGAAGCGCTGCGGTCTCGGCTCGAAGGCGACCAGTACCGCCTGTACGACCTGGTGTGGAAGCGCTTTCTGGCATCCCAGATGGCTTCGGCCGTCTTCGACGTGACGAGCGTGGACGTCGACGCCCAGGGCCCGAGCAAGCCGATGTACCGCTTCCGGGCCAGCGGGTCGCGCCTGAAGTTCGCCGGCTTCCTGAGCCTGTACCGCGCCGGACGCGACGACGAAGAGCCCAGCGACGAGGACCGCCAACCCCTGCCGCAGCTGACCGCCGGCGATCTGCTCGACCTGGCGCGGCTCATTCCCGAGCAGCACTTCACCCAACCGCCGCCGCGCTACACCGAAGCCACGCTGGTGAAAGCGCTCGAGGAACGCGGTATCGGTCGGCCCAGTACCTACGCGCCCATCCTGGGCACGATCCAGGACCGCGGCTACGTCGAGCGTGACGGTCGACGGCTGAAACCCACCGAGCTGGGCATGACGGTCAACGACGTGCTGGTCCAGCAGTTCGAGGACATCATGGACCCGGACTTCACCGCCATCCTCGAAGACAAGCTCGACGAGGTCGCCCAGGGCGAGCGGCGATGGGTTCCCGTCGTGCAGGAGTTCTACGAGCCGCTGACGCGTGACCTGGAACGCGCCAACACCGAAGTCGAACGCATCAGACCCGCCGAGATTCCGACTGACGAGGTCTGCTCCGAAGGGCACCCGATGGTCATCAAGGAGGGCCGCTTCGGTCGCTTCCTGGCCTGCTCAAAGTATCCGGAGCACAAGGAAACGCGCCCGCTGCCAGAAGAGCTACCCAAAGACGCGCCTGACGAGTTTTGCAGTCACGGCGTGAAGATGCAGCTGCGCACGGGCCGGTTCGGTCCGTTCTATACGTCGACGCACGACTGCGGCGAGACGAAGCCGTTCGCGCGGCGCGTCGGCGTGCTGTGCCCGACCGATGGCGGCGAGATCCTGGAGAAGCGCTCGAAGAAGGGGCGCATTTTCTACGGGTGCGGCAACTGGCCGAACTGTGACTGGGTCTCGTTCAACCGACCCCTGCAGGAGCCGTGTCCCGAGTGCGGCGGCCTGCAGGTCGACATGGGGCGCGGGCGCGTGCGGTGCCTGAAACACGAGGGCGAGCCGCCGCGGTTCGCCGCTCGGCAGAACGGCGCGGCGTCGACCGCCGACGGCAAGGCGAGTCCACGGCGGCGGACGACGGCCTCGGCGCGGACCAACGGCAAGGCCACGCGGTCGGCGACAAGCGCGCGCACCAACGGCAAGGCCGCCGCGTCGCCGCGATCGTCCGCCAACGGCAAGGCCGCCGCATCCCCACGATCCGCCGCCAACAGCAAAGCGCCGAGCACGCGCAAGTCGACCTCCACCCGAGCCAGATGAGCCATCCCATGCGCCTCGAGCGCCTCCGCGCGGGTCTCGACTCCCGCCATCTCGACGGACTGCTCGTCTCGCAGCCCGAGTCCCGCTACTACCTCAGCGGCTACGCCGGCCACGACCTCCCGCCGCGTGATTCCGCCGGCTACCTGCTGATCACGCGAGACGCGGCCATGCTGCTGACCGATCCACGCACCACCGAGCAAGCCGAGCGTGAGTCGCCCGACTTCGAGGTCCTGACCTATACCTCCGGCAACCGCGGTCCGGCCATGGTCGCCGAGCAGGCCGCGAAGCTGGGTCTCCGGCGCCTAGGCTTCGAGTCGATCCACCTGCCGCATGCCGTCTGGACCGAGCTTCTGGCGCATGTGCCCGCCTCGGTCGAGCTGGTACCCGAGCGGCGGCTCGTCGACGACCTGCGCGTCGTCAAGGACGCCCAGGAGCTCGATCAGCTCCAGGACGCCATCGACGTCCTCGACCGCTGCCTCGCGGATGTCCTGGCTCGCGTTGAGCCCGGTCTGACCGAGAAGCAGGTCGCCCGCATGGTCGAGCTGTACCTGATCGAGCATGCCGACGGCCCGAGCTTCCCGTCGATTGTGGCGAGCGGTCCAAATGCCAGCGTGCCGCACGCGGTGCCCTCGGACCGCCGCGTCCGGGAGGGCGAGCTGGTCAAAATCGACATTGGCGCGCGCGCCAGCGGCTACGTCTCGGACATGACCCGCACCGTTTGCCTGGGCCAGCCTGCTGACGCGCGCCTGCCCGAGATCTACGCCATCGTCCTGGAGGCGCAGGAACACTGCGAGAAGCAGGTGCGCCCCGGTATGACTGGCCGTGAAGCCGACGCCATGGCGCGTGACGTCATCGTCCGCGCCGGCTACGGCAACGACTTTCTCCACGGCCTGGGCCATGGCATTGGCCTGGAAGTTCACGAACGACCATCGCTGTCTCAGACCCGCGGCGACGAGGTGCTTCAACCTGGCATGGTCTTTTCGGTCGAGCCAGGCATCTATCTGCCCGGCTGGGGCGGCGTCCGCATCGAGGACCTGGTCGTGCTCGAAGCCGAGGGCGCCCGCGTCCTGTGCCAGTCGCCCAAAGACCTGGTCCACCAGCCCGCTTCAGCAAGCGCGAAGTCCACCCCCGTGGGGTCCGTACCCTCACAGCACTAACCTCCCGGAGGCACAATAGGCCAGTGATTTCGACTAGCGATCTCAAACGTGGAGCGATGATGGAGCTCGACGGACAGATCGTCCAGGTTCTCTCTTACGAGCACCAGAAGATCGGCCGGGGCAGCGCCCAGGTGCGCATGAAGGTCAAAAATATCCGCACCGGCGCCATCTTCGACACGACCGCCCAGGCCGGCAGCAAGTGGCCGCGCATTCGCCTCGAGCAGCGGCACGTCCAGTACCTGTACACCGAAAACGACCTGCACTACTTCATGGATCAGGACACCTACGAGCAGTTCCCCCTGTCGCCAGCCCAGCTGGGTGACGCGGTGAACTACCTGAAAGATGGCATGGAGCTCGACGTCCTGATGTACGACGAAGAGCCGGTCGGCGTGGACATGCCCCTGAACGTCGTCCTGGAAGTGTCCCAGACCGAGCCTGGTTTCAAAGGCGACACCGCCACCGGCGGCAACAAGCCCGCGGTGCTCGAAACGGGGATGACCATCAACGTTCCGCTGTTCGTCAGCACCGGCGACAAGATCAGAGTCGACACCCGCGACGGAACCTACGTCGAACGCGTCTAGCCTGTCCTGCTCCGCGGAGCGTAGCGATGGCGCGTGAACCTCTCCTGCGCTTCGCGCCCTTCCAGCATTCCACGCACGTCTTTTCCGTCGGCGAGCTCGCCAGCCACATCGCCGGCGTGCTCGCCGATGACCCCCTGCTCCAGGACGTCTGGCTGCGCGGCGAGGTCACCAACGTCAGCCGCTCGCCCGCCGGCCACTACTACTTCTCGCTGAAGGACGACCAGTCGCAGCTGCGGGCGGTCCTGTTCCGCGGCAGCGCCTTCAACTCCCCGGTCATGCCCGCCAACGGCCTGGCGCTGGTCGCCCACGGAGAGATCCACGTCTACGAGCGCAACACCACCTGCGAGCTCGTCGCCGACCTGCTGTTCCCCGAGGGCGTTGGTCTGGCTCAGATGCACAGCGAGCGCGTCTATCGCCAACTGGAAGCCGAGGGCCTGTTCAGCACCAGCCGCAAGCGCGCGATTCCGCGCCTGCCGAAACGCATCGGCGTCGTCTCGTCCGAGCGCGGCGCCGTGATCCACGACCTGCTGAGCGTGCTCGAGCGACGCTATCCGCTCGCTGAAGTCATCTTTGTGCCGGCGCCGGTCCAGGGTCCAGGCGCGGCGGCGGCCATGGCCCGCGCCGTCGGACGGCTCGGCCACTGGACGCGCGAGGGCAGCGGCATCGACGTCCTGGTCGTCGCCCGCGGCGGTGGCTCCAATGACGATCTCGCCGCCTTCGACGACGAGGGCCTCGCCCGAGCGATCTTTGCCAGCCCCGTCCCGGTCGTTTCTGCAGTCGGGCACGAGACGAACCTGACGCTGGCCGACCTGGTTGCCGACCTGCGCGCACCCACGCCGTCGGCCGCCGCCGAGCTCCTGGCGCCGGATATCGCCACACTACGCCGAGACATCGCCGCGTACCGACGGCGCGCCGCCCAGGCGATCGACCAGCAATTCGTCCAGCGTCGGCGGGCGGTGGACCAGTTGGCGCGTCGGCTGCGCGCCCTCGGCCCGATGGCGACCCTGTCGCGCGGCTACGCCATTGTCGAAGCCGATGGCCATGTCCTGCACGAGGCGGCAAGCATCGCGCCTGGCGATCAGCTGCGCATCCGGTTGCACCGCGGCCAACTGACCAGTAGGGTGGAGACCGTTGAGCCCGAACCGCCAGACACCCGAGACCCTCAGCTTTGAGTCGGCGTTCGCCGAGCTCCAGCAGGTTGTCGAGCAGCTCGAAGCCGGCGGTGTGGACCTGGAACGCGCCGTCCATCTCTTCGACCGCGGCATTGCCCTCGCCCAGACCTGTGAGCGCCTGGTCGGAGACGCCGAGCTGCGCGTCACGCGCCTGACCGCCGAAACGGCCTCGCCCCTGTCCGACGCATAATCCGTCTCGCCTGTGGACGCGCTGATCGCCAACGACGTTCTTGGCGCGTGCATCGTGGCGTGGCTGGTGGCCCAATTCTCGAAGCCCTTGCTCCATTACGCACATACGCGCCGGCTGAACTTCCGCTACCTGGTCACCGCTGGCGGCATGCCGAGCTCCCACTCCGCGGTCGTCGTCGCTTTGGCCACCCGCGTTGGCGTCGACACCGGGCTGAGCTCAATCCTCTTTGCGCTGTCGGTGGTCTTTGCCGCCGTGGTGATGTACGACGCCGCAGGAGTCCGCCGCGCCGTCAGCGTTCAGGCTCGCATCCTGAACCGCATGCTGGCCGAGATGATCGAGGCCCAGCACTTCAACGAGGAGCGCCTGCGAGAGCTCGTCGGCCACACGCCCTTCGAGGTGTTCGTGGGCGCCCTGATCGGCGCGCTGTCGGCGGTCAGCCTCCGCTAGCTGCTCTCAGCCGCCGGCCGCCGCCGATACTGCGACGACGTTGTCGAGATCGAACACCATGATGCGATTCCGCTGCCGGCACGTGCCGATCAGGTGCCAGGACTCGCAGTAGGGGAACAGCACCTCCGGCTGGACGATCGGCTCCTGAATGGCGGACACGGGGTCGCCCGCTGGATAGTGCAGCTTCACATAACTTTTGCGCAGCAGCGCTTCCGCCAGCGCCGCGAAGATTTCCTGTTGCCGGCCGCCCCGCTCCGACGCGGAGGCGGCCTCGAGCGTCTTGGCCACCAGCGGCCGCAGGTGCAGCGGGAACAGAAATGGCAGTTTGGCCATCAGCGCCCGCAGGCGGTCCATCGGCAGGCTCGGGTCGTGCGCGGCGCGGCGCAGCAGCATCAGCAGCAGTTGGGCTTCGGCGAGGGAGAACTGCGGTCCGGGGCTCGGCGTGTCGATCAGGAAGCGATAGCCCTGGCGCCGCACGAGCGGAAGATTCATCTCCCGACGGATGACGTTCAGGTCAGCCTGGACCTGGCGTTCGCTCAGCGCGAACTGATTGGCGAGCTCCTTGCGGCTCTTGCCCGGGTTCGAGGCGATGTCCTCCGCCAGTTGCCAGATACGCCGAAATCGCTCGGCCACCAGTCGTTTGTGATCAGCAAACGCCACGCTGAATACGTCATCGTCCTCATGCCGCATATGCGCTCAGCTCAACATAAAGTAGGCGATCGCGGCACACAGGAGTACCACGGTCACTGGGAATACAAAGAGAAGCAAACCTGCTTTGGAGGGGCCCTTTGTGCGTCACATTTCTGTGTGACGTACCCGCTCCGGTTGGGGTCAGCCTCAGTCTAGCAACCGCCTTGTTCGGCTCCGCAATAGGTCACTGGACGGGTTTTCGAGAGTGTGACACTTACCCGCCGGCGGCATCCTTACAATCTCGGAATGGCGCTCCGGACGCTTGCATATGCCGCGTTCGGCGGCTTACTTGTCTGCCTCGCGGTGGCGCCGGCATCGGCCCAGCCTCGGCCGGCGTGGGAGCAATGGCAGCATCAGGTGGGCATTGTCGACGTGGGTGCGCGCAGCGGCGGCACGCTGTTGAGCATGGTCGCCGGACACCTGGTGACAATCGCGCCGGACACTGGCGCGGCCACTCCGTTCGCTGACGGTCAGGGCGGCTTCAGCGCCGATCCGACCGTCGAGGCCTATTTCGTCGTCGCCGTGAACCAGGCCGTGGACAACGCGAGCTGTGGCTGGCGCGCGGACGACGTGTACATCCTGGACCTGACTTCCCCGCCGGGTATCGCCCGCGTCGACGCCACTGGCCAGTCGAGTCGCTTCGCCACCGTGACGGGCGTCGACACGCTAGGCGGCATCGCCCTGGACACGGTGGGCGCCTTCGGCCATCGCCTGCTGGTCACGGGAACACACGACGGCAACCAGACCGCGGTCTTTGCCATCGACTGCAACGGCACACCCACCGTTTTGACCACGTCCGCGCCGCTGGTCGAAGGTGGCATCAGCGTCGCGCCGCCCACCTTCGGACACTTCGGCGGCGACCTGATCGCGTCGGACGAAAACAGCGGTCAGGTGTGGGCCATCGACGCCTCAGGTGACGCCTTGCTCGTCGGGGTGCCTAACCTGCCGACGGGGGGTGACACCGGCGTCGAAAGCGAAGGCTTCGTGCCGCCAGGCTTCATCAGCAGCAGCAAGTCAGGCTACGCGTACCTGTCCGACCGCGGCACGCCCGACAACCCCTTCCCGGGCACCGACAGTCTGCTGCGCATCTCGTCGACAGCCCTGGCCTCGGCAGGCGTCCAGGACGGCGACCTGCTGGTGGCCACCGAAGGCAACGGCACGACGGTCGCCATCCGCTGCGCCGACACGTGCCAGTCGTTCACAGTCGCCCAGGGCACCCAGGGCGGTCACATTGAAGGCCACCTGCTCGTGGTCCCCTGAGTCCGCGTCGGCCAATTCACCCCCCTCGTTGCGGGCGATCCCGGGGCGACTTGAACGCCCGACCTTCTTCCGAAGCAACGCAGCTGCGCGGAGCACGTTCTAGCGGGGCGCAATGTGTGGCACAGAGTGTCAATATGGCGCTGGCGCGCTTGTTGCCGCTGCCAATGCACGGCTCTTGAGGACCAGCGTCAAGAATTGATTTGCGTCTATGTTGGAGACTCTCGCGACGTCGTCCGTCGTTTGGCCCGAGACCATCAGGGCGGGAACGTCGAAGCGTCCGCTCTCCGTCGACACCTGGGCCGTGCAATGGGTTTCAGTTCACGTCTACTAAACGCGCTAGCGGCAGCACGCGCGTTCGAATCGCTCCGCCAGACATGCGCGCTGGTGAACTTCGGATCACCGCATACATCAAATCGGGCCACTGGAAGTACGTCTTGTGTGCTTCATACCACGAGGCCGCCGATTTCCAGTGGTTCGCCATCGAGCGTCTGAATCCGCTGACGAATCGGCGCCGAGACGGGTGGAATCCGTCGGCCCTGTCTCGATATGAATTTCTGCTTGCGAACCTTGCAACCAGTCCGTTCGTCGACTTGACGCACGGCTTGGAGTCGCGTCCAGGTGTTTACGTCCTCTACCACGACCGGCCCTAAACCAGTAGCAGCCGCTCGTGCCCTCTCGCTGATTTGTTGACCGGAA
>JAFAOS010000241.1 GCA_019247515.1 Chloroflexota bacterium
CGTGCTGTTCCTCAAGCTGTTCCACCGCGTTTACGCCCCATTCACAGCCGCCGCTGCTCAGCCCATCCCTTACGACACTCTTCTGCCTGACGACCGCCGCTGCGTCCTCGACCAGCTCTATGCGGGCGTCGACACCGCCCTCGATCAGTTACTTGACCACCTTGGCTTCAGCCTCGCCGCCTAACGGCCCACTTCTCAACCCCCTCCACTCAATCTTCCGTAACGCGTATGTCCGTCACACTCCAACGCCAATAAACGGCTAAGCATCATCGTCTCTGTGGCGCGAGCCACTCTGAGAGTTGCATGCCGATCACGGACTGATTCGCGGCGCTGATGGGCTGACGCGCCGCCACAGTGCAAGTGCCGCGGCCGCTGCTGGTCGCCGATACCCTGCGCGGACGGGTTGCAGACTGGTCGCTGTAGAACCCAGCGTGAATGGCGGCTCGATAGATCGTGAGCCGCGCCATTTCAGCGGCTGTGAATGTATACGGCGGCTCCAAGCGCGGCTCTACTGTTGCTCCGTTCATCTGTCCCTGGTCCTTTCGGCCGACCTCCACGCCGACACGAGGCCATTGGGGATGGCCTCCCCGGTCATAGTGATGTTGCTCATGCAGGTGCTCCTTACGGTCGCGGTGGACTAACCACTGAAGAATGGACCAAGTGCGCGACGACCTCCTGCACCTGCATGACTTGGGCTTGGCGGTGAGTCGCGCGAGGCCTGCCTCCGCTAGCCACTCGCGGACATGCCGACAACTGGAGAACCTCCTTGAAGAGACGCTGGTGAGGAACGCGCCGCCCATTGGCGGCGGTGGCCTGGCGATGGTCCGACCCGTCCTGGGCGGCCCGCGCCGGGACACGTGCTTGGGATCGGCAGGTGGAACAGCAAGACGTTCCCCTCCAGACGGACGGAGGCCGGGCCGAAGGCCCGCAGGATGGCGCGCATCGGCTGGTTGTCGTAGAGCACCCAGGCCTCGAAGGTCCGCACGCCACGCCTGGCCGCGGAGTCCGCGAGGAGCCGGAGTAGCCTGGTCCCGAGTCCCTGGTGCTGGTACGCGTCGACCACCGTCAGGGCGATCTCGGCGATCTGTGGATCGGTCCGCGATCGGATCCAGCGGCCGACCCCCGCTAGAGGCCGACCGGGTAGCTCCGGTAGCTCGGCCACCCAGGCCACGTGGTCGACGAAGTCGGGCTCGCTGAAGTAGCGCAGCTGCTCCTCGGACAGCACCTGCACCGGTGCCAGGAAGCGCCGGTAGCGGGAAGTGGGCGACAGGCGCTCGAAGGCGTCCAGCAGCCGCGCCTTATCCCACGGCCGGATCGGACGGAACAGCACGCGGGTCTCCTCGCGGAGCGTGCCGGGCCGGGCATCCTCGCCTGGCCCATCCAGGCGCGGTTGGGGCGGGGCCTGGGCCGCAGCGGACCCATGGGCGCGCGCCGGGGAGCTCACGGCGAGCTCCGATGGTCGTCTTTGGTCCCATCCGCGGCGGCAAGGATGCCCGCGTCGAGCAGGATGCTGCGCGCGATGGTGTCCTGGGCCAGCAGCGACTGGCACCGCCGGCACGTCCTCGGATGGCCAAGCTCGGGTGGGAAGCACGGGTTCTCGGCGTCAGTGACGGTGCGCAGCGCAACCTGCCCATTTATGCTGGCAGGCTGCCTGGGCGTGGGCGACCTGTCGGCCGCGCCGAAGAGCCCATCCCGCACTCGCCCGCGCGCCACCAGCAGGTGTGCGTATTCGATCGGAGTGAACGGAAAGGGCGCACGCGCGCTGGCACGCTGGCCGAAGGTGAACGGCTGGTCGTGGTCGCCGGCACCGCGCCCGTCCTTGGTACCCGGACTGTTCGTCTGGCTTTCGGCAGACGGAGTGATGGAGACACTGATGCACATGGGCTCCTCCGGAAGGGTTAGAAGAATGCGTCCATCAGAGCCGGGGTCCGGCCCGCGGACATGAGGTGTGAGGTTCAGATGAGAGACGCTTCGGCGCCCAGGGCAACTCCGGCGAGGTACTCGTTGGCGCGGACCGCCCAACCGTGTGACTTTCCATGCGCCGATCACGAGCGACTCGGACGCGCAAATTGCCGCCAGTCAGGGTGCTGGCTCGGTCACGTTGGTGTCCGTGATCCTCACGGGCGGCTCGTTGCTGATGAAGACCTCATCGCCGCTATCGACACGAGGAGCCTGAAGGGCGACGGCCGCTTGGCCTCGGGCCGCCGATCGACCCTGGAGATGATCACCCCGCCGTCGGTATCGGCGCGCCCGGGCCCGGGCCGAGCAGCAGTGGAGCCGCCCAGACGCCGAGCCCAGCGCGTTGTTGCCGGGTCGATGCTCAGCCGGCCAGGAGGGCCGGCGCGGTCAGTTGCGTCGGGCTGGCCAGGATCGTGAACTCGCGATCGCTGAGCTCGACGAAGCGGGGATTGCTGGTCAGCTGGGCGTACGTGTCGCCGGCGCGGTACTGCTCCAGCGCGACCCGATCACGCCAGGTGTACAGACCACCGAAGGTGTTTGCATCAACATTGGCTAGCCACACCTTGGAGACGAGCCCCGGCAGGTGCCTGAAGCGGGGCGCGACGAGTTCGGCGTGCTCGCGATACTCGGCGTCGCTGATCCCAGCCAGGCGGAACTGGACGATCTGGATGATCGGGGTCATGGCCTGGCCTCGAAGATCAGGTTGAAGGGCGTCTCCGCGGCGCGTCGGAAGCGGGAAAAGCCGGACTCGCGAACGACGTCGCGAATGCGCCGCTCGCCGGCCTGCGCACCCAGCGCCATGCCCGTTTCCTCGGCGAGGGCGTTGGGCGTGCAGACGAGCGTCGAGACAGCGTAGAAGGCACGCCCAATGGGTGTCAGGTTGTCCTCCACGCAGTCGCCAGCGTTCGGTTCGACGATCATCCAGGTGCCGTCCTCCGCCAGCGTCCGACGCACGTACGCCGCGGCGCCGATCGGATCACCCAGGTCGTGGAGGCAGTCGAACATCGTCACC
>JAFAOS010000506.1 GCA_019247515.1 Chloroflexota bacterium
GGTTCTGGATCGAAAATAGTGCAGCGAGTTGGCGAACCTGCGCAGCCAGTCGACGGGGTGAAGCCCAATTGACTCGGACGCGCTAGCCGGGATGTCAAGATTTTGGTGGCACGGGTTGCGTAGCCCGGCAGTGACCCGGTAGAACACTCCGGCCTGGCGGATCGCTGGGCCACCGAAAAGGTGGGCCGTGGATCCACAGCTGCTGTTGCCGTCGGGCGCCGGGCTCGTTGTCGAGCAGGTGCAGCTGTCGGATGAAATTGTGCATCTCACTGTCCGCTGCGAAGCCGCAGGCGCCAGCTGCTCGAAGTGCGGCGCGTGGTCGGAAGCCTTCCACAGCAGCTATGAGCGCAATCTCGCCGACCTGCCGATCTCCGGTCGGCAGGCAGTCATCGATCTACGTGTTCGTCGGTTTCGCTGCTATGAGCGAGCCTGCCCGCGCAAGACGTTCGTCGAACAAGTCCCGATTTTGGCGGAGCGCTTTGCTCACCGGACGCGCAGGCTCCGGTCCTTGCTCGAAGAAATTGGGGTTGCCCTGGGCGGACGTCCAGGGAGTCGGCAGTGTAAGCGGTTAGCGATGCCCGCAAGCCGTACCACCTTGCTGCGGGTGGTACGAGCACTTCCTGAACGACGGGTGACAACGCCAACAGTCCTGGGCGTCGACGAGTTCGCGCTGCGGCGTGGACGGCGCTACGGCACGATTCTGGTAGATGTCGGCGTGCACCGGATCGTGGATCTGTTGGAGGATCCGTCAGCGGATGCGCTCGTCGGCTGGCTTACCAAACATCCAGGTGTCGAAGTCATTTGCCGCGACCGGGATGGGGTCTACGCCAGTGCTGCCAGACGCGGCGCCCCGGCCGCACTCCAGGTCGCGGATAGGTGGCACTTGGTGCACAACCTTGCTGATGCGTTGGAACGCTTCGCTGTACGCGTGCTGGCCGCCGTCCGAAAGGATATCAAAGTGGAAGAAGCAGCCGACGCCACGGCGGAGGAACTGCCGCCGGGACAGGCGACGCCCGTTCTACCAGGTCGGCTGAAAGAGCGGACGGAGCGACGCCATGCCGAAATCCGCGAGTTGCTGGCTCAAGGACTCACGATTAGCGCAATATCGCGTCGCCTGCGGTTGCATCGTAGGACGGTCTATCGCTTCGCCGCCGTTGAGGCCGCCGCCGATCTCCTCGGTCCTCGGGACGGTCGCCGAGCTACGGCGCTCGACCCCTACCTTCCGTATCTACAAAAGCGGTGGCGCGAGGGTCAGCACGTCGCGGCATTTCTGTTCGACGACATCCGAAAGAAGGGCTATCGCGGCAGCAAGCGCACCGTTCGACGTCACGTCGAGGCTTGGCGGACGACCGAGCCACCACCGCCAGCCCATGTGCTGCTGCCTGGCCCGCGGACCCTCGCCTGGCTGCTGCTCCGACGACCGTCTGACTTGGATGACGAGGAACACGCACTCCTGAAGCAGCTCTATGAACGGAGCGCCGAGCTGCTCAGCGCACGTCAACTCGCGCAACACTTCCTTCGTCTGGTGCGTGAACGGCAGGGTCACGAGTTGGACAAATGGGTGGCAGACGTGCACGCTACGGGTCCACCGGAATTGCGCGGCTTCAGCCGCAACCTACGCAACGATTGGGATGCCGTCCATGCCGGGTTGACTGAGCGCTGGAGCTCGGGCTGCGTGGAAGGCAATGTGAACAAGCTCAAGGTCGCAAAGCGCCAGATGTTCGGACGGGCTCGCTTCGATCTACTCCGCAAGCGCGTACTACTGGCCGACTGAGGTCCAATGTGTGCGCAGCCGTGGCCGTTCTGCAGGACGGTGTCGGCACTGCCGAGATTGCGGTACGGTCAATTTCGGCGTGGACGAAGCCACCAAGGACTCTGAACTCGAACAGCGGCGCATGGCGCGTAAACGCTACCAGGCTCACTATCGCGCCCTGCATGACGAGCTCATCGACATCCTGTTCCAACTCGACCCGATCAGCGTCCACGCTGACAATACCGACAAGTTCGTGCCCGAAGCAACGACGATCATGGCGCGCCTGCGGGAGGCTCGAGTTGCAGAGGATGTCGAGCAGATCGTGCTCCAGGAGCTCCGACGGTGGTATGGGCGTCGCCGTCTAGCGAATCAGGACCGGACCGAATAGCCGACGCGACTATTGCCATTTGCCACGCTTGGAATCGTTTCCTCGAATTGTCCGCTCCGTCATCGCACCCCAGCTCTTGAACAAGCGGCTGCACTATTTTCGATCCAGAACCAATACCGGCTGGCCACGACGAACCCGCGCGACCTGGAGGAGCTTGGACGCAACTCCACACCACGTCCAACCGCGAGACGGGGTTCAACCAGTGGAAACGCGGATAGGACATCGGTCGGCGCCGTCCTGGCGTCTCGACGCGTGTCTGCGATCGGCAGTCCCGGAACGAATGGAACGAATCATGCCGCGGACCACTGATGCGTCGCGACGCATCGACGTCGAGGCGCTCAAGCGTGACCGTCCACTCACCGACGTCGTCGCCGCGCACGGGATTGCGTTGAGACGTGAAGGAACAGGTACGTACCGCGCCCTGTGCCCCTTCCACGAGGAGCGCACGCCGAGCTTCTGGATCGACGCTCGGGGCGATGTTGTGGAACACCATTACTACTGTTTTGGGTGCGCCAATCACGGCGATGTTGTGACGTTTGTGATGGCGCGAGAAGGCTGCACGTTTCGGGAGGCGTGCGAACGCCTTGCCAATGGCAGCCGGCCCCCGGTGGTGGAGCCTGCGCAGCGGACTTCTCATAAGTCGCCCGTCCTTCAATGGGAGCACCTCGCGCTGGACTCCGTGGAAGCATACGTGCTGGACCTCGCCATGCAGTACTACGAGAGCAATTTGTGGCGCGACGCGCGGGTACAGGCCTACGTCCGCCGTCGTGGGATTCCCGCCCAACTCGCGCAGACGCAGCGCCTCGGGTACGCTAGCGGTCGCGGATTGTTCTCGTGGCTGGGTCGCCGCGGCCAGACCGGTGCCGACCTGGTATCCGTCGCGGTGCGACTGGGATTGATGCTCGAGCGGCCTCGTGCAGAAGACGAGAGACCCGTCTACCGCGAATTCTTCTTCGATCGGCTGATCGTTCCCGAACTTCGCCAGCGACGACCTGTGTGGTGCATCGGCCGGACCGTGGAAGATGAACAACCAGCTGCCGCGGACCAGCCGGATGATGCTCCGATCGACGGCGTCGTATCAGTGCCGGGTGCCGGTACGAGCGTGGCTTCGCCAAATCGAGCGCGGCCGAAGTATCTCGCCCTTCGGGGCGAAAAGCCCATCATGGGTCTCGAGCGGGTGCTGGGTCATCGAGCGGCGTTCATCGTCGAGGGGCCATTCGATCTTCTGGCGGGGATCGGGTGGGATCTACCCGTCTTTGCGATCTGCGGCACGCACGTTCCGGTTGAGCGTCTGAGCGCGCTGGCCGATGCGCTGGCGATCTACGGAGTCTTCGACCCCGACCGCGCGGGCCTAGCGCCGCCGAGCGGTTCGCACCGCTCTTCGGCAGCCGATGGCGGCCCATCCGGTTGCCAAACGGACTTGATCTGGCGGAGGTTGCCGCCCTGGGCCCACCGGGCCGCGAGATGTTTGAGGTTCTGGTCGGCCGCGCACGCGCCGCGGCATGGCAGCGCGCGCAGACTGAGGAGCACATGCATGAAGACCGAGATCTTTGCGTCCGTGCAGCCGAATCAGCGTCCGCCGTTAGATACCCGAGCTCCCGCCGAACATGTCCTGGAGATCGTCACTCCACGGACGAATGTGGCCCGCCTGAGTTCTGCTGAGCACTTGTTTGGCGCGCTGGTCGCTCAAAGTCAGCAGCGGCCGGAGCCCGTTTCCCTCGAGATTGTCGGCGATAGTGAACGGCGGCGGTTCCTGGTGCGGACGCCAACCGGTCACGGACTGGGACGTGTTGCCGAGCAACTCGGCGCGAGCTACCCACAGGCCGTTCTGCGTGGATTCCAGTCCACGAGCTTTCCGCGGGGCGACCCACTGCAGGTCGGGCCAGATGAACAGGTGGTCGCGGCGAGGCTCAAGCCACGCCAGGGAGAACATCTGCCTCTGCGCACCTTTGAGGACCGTGAACTGGAGGTGCGCGGTGATTCGTTCCAGGTTGATCCCCTGCTGGGTATTCTCAGCGCACTCTCCGATCTGCCCGCCGGCTGGCGTGCCGTGTGTCAGTTGATTGTGCTGGCGAACGCGCCGCAGGACTGGGCGAGGGCGCACCAGCGGCTTGCGCTGGAGCGCCCACTGGAGCGGGAGCGCCACATCGATACCGGTCCATCGCCGGTTGGTCCGCTGGCGGTGCTCGCGCTGATCGGCATCGTTCTGGTCGCTCTGAGCGTCACGGATACCTGGTCGCGCGGAGACTGGTTGCCGGGACTCGAGTTGGCGAGTGGAGTCCTGGCTGCGACCGTGCTGTGCGTCCTGATTCTTCGCTGGCTGGGCAAGCACGACCTTGTCGAGCCCCGCTTGGTCCAGCAGAAGCTCAGCCGAGACGCTTGTCTGGTGGAGTTGCGGCTGGCCGTGATCGCGCCGTTGTTTGCAGACTCTGATGCTCTCGATGATCGACTCCGTCGACTGGTGGCCGCGTATCGACCGTTTGCGCTTGCGACCGGGAACTCGCTCATAGCGCGCACGCTCGCAGACGAAAACGACCTGAGGACGCTCGCATCGTCCAGTCGCCCGAGCCTGCTGAATGTTCGCGAGCTGGCGGGGCTGTGGCATCTGCCGCAATCCGGCGACGATATCGCGTTTGTTGAGCGCACGACCGCCCGCCGACGGCTGCCCTTGGCGCACACCGTCGCGCCTACGGCGGATGGGAGCGGCTGCCATATAGGCGTTTCGGCGCACCAGAACCACACAGTTCCGGTGTATCTGCCGACGCAGCTTCTGCGACGGCACCTGCTGGCCGTGGCCAAAACGCGGCGCGGAAAGTCCAGCCTGCTGCTGCAGATGGTGCACCACCTGATGCAAGCGGAGGATGATCGTCGCTCGGTGGTGCTGGTCGACCCACATCGCGACCTCGCCGTCTTCGCGCTCGGCCTGGTGCCACGTGCCCGCGAGGCGGACGTCGTCTATCTGGACGTGTCGAACCGGCGGCGGCCGTTTGGCATCAATCTGCTGGATACGGGCCTGGGTTGGGACCGCGACCAGGCGTCAGTCAATGTGCTGCGGATCTTTCGGCGCGAGTTCGACGGTTACTGGGGACCACGCATGGAGGACGCGTTTCGCTTCGCCACGCTGGCCCTGTACGAAGCCAACGAGGCGCTGTGCGCCGATGACCCGCTCAGGGGACGGGGTGCCCAGCACACCATCCTCGATGTGCCTGCCTTGCTGGAGCGGCCCGGTTTCCGCCGTCAGGTGCTGAAGAAGACGAGCGATCCGTTCATTCGCCAGTGGTTCGACGGCTACTTTGAGCCGCTCGATCGCCGCTATCAATTGGAGATCATCAACCCGGTTCAGACCAAGGTCCACAAATATCTCGGCAGTCGCGTGGCGCGGCACATCGTCGGACAGCCACGTTCGACCATCGACTTCCGCGAATTGGTTGGTACCGGCAAGATCATCATCATCAACCTGAACGCGTTCGACGTCGGTGAGGACCTCGCCGCCCTCATTGGCGGCTCGCTGTTCAACCTGGCCGCCCGGGCGGTCTCGTCCCAGGCGCTGTCGGCGGCCGCGGACCGCAGGCCGGTGACTCTCGTGGTTGACGAGTTCCACACCCTGCCGGGTGCGGACTATGAACAGGTGCTCGGCGAGCTGGCCAAATACGGCGCCAATGTCATGCTCGCCTCACAAACGCTGTCGCGCTTGGACCGCCTGACCGATGCCCAGCGCACGCGCAATCTGCGCGCCTCGGTATTTTCGAACCTGGACGGTCTGTTTGCGTTCCACACCAGCGCCGAAGACGCAGCCTATCTCGCCGAGGAGCTTGGCGGAGGGCTCGACGCGCAGGACCTGCTCGAACTCGGGCATTTCCAGTGGTGCGCCGCATAACTATGCAACGGATTCCTGGCTCAGCCAGGAGGGGTTCGGAAGAACTCACCCCTGGGTCAACGGCTTACCTGGTGGCGAAAGCCAAAGGGGATAACAGCATGCCGTCGAAGCCGGTGTTGTCGGAAGACGTGTACGGCACCGACCGGCGAGACCCGCGTGATACGGCGAAAGCCGAATTGCCTGAACCTCAGTCTCCTGCGATGCAAAGTGACATCCCCCGATCACCACGTCTGGTAGGCGGGGCCACCGAGATAGGACGACGAGCACTGAGTCGACCGAAGCTTCCGGTCGGTGAGCAGTGGGCAACGAGCTCACTCAAGGAGACGGACGAGGCGCCTACGTCACGCTTAGACGTCCATTGCATTGGGAATGCGGGATCGCCTACGGGGCGCGAGCCCTACGGCGACGGAGCCTCCATAGTAGTCCGAGCCGGGGAAAGCCCGGCACATGGCGAAGGGAGGCAGGTGTCTTCGACAGAGCAGGATCAGGAGGTGCGTGAGATGCGCGATGCCGAGACGATTCTGGCTGTCATTCGTGAACGCGGCAAACGAGGACTGCCGCTGGAACGCATTTATCGACTGTTGTTCAACCGTGAACTGTACCTGCGCGCCTACGGCAAGATCGCCCGCAATCGCGGAGCCCTCACACCAGGCGCGACGACCGAGACCGTTGATGGAATGAGCCTGGTGAAAATCGATGCCATCACCGAAGCCTTGCGCTTCGAGAGGTATCAATGGACACCGGTACGGCGCGTTTATATCGAGAAGAAAGGCTCGACAAGGAAGCGCCCCCTCGGGCTACCAACATGGTCGGACAAGCTTCTCCAAGAGGTCATCCGCATGGTGTTGGAGGCCTACTACGAGCCGCAATTCTCCGATCATTCGCATGGTTTCCGCGCCGGTCGTGGGTGCCATACGGCACTTACCGTTGTCCACGAGACGTGGACGGGTACAGCATGGTTTATCGAAGGAGACATCGCCCAGTGTTACGACCGGCTGGATCACCAGGTCCTGCTGGACACGCTGAGCAAGAAGCTCCATGACAACCGCTTCCTGCGGTTGATCGGTGGTCTGCTCGAGGCTGGATATCTGGAGGATTGGAAGTTCAACGCGACGCTCAGCGGCGTGCCGCAGGGCGGAATCGTGAGCCCCGTTCTTTCAAACATCTACCTCGACAGATTGGACAAGTTCGTCGAGACAGTGTTGCTTCCAGCATTCAACCAGTCGGACCGACGACGAGGTAATCGACCGTACAAAGCGCAAATCGCTAAAGCGGCGTACTGGAAAGGCAAGGGAGACAAGGTGAGAGCACGGCAACTACGCCGCCAGGCGCAGACGCTCCCCTCACGCGACCCCGACGACCCGACCTATCGTCGCCTGCATTACGTTCGGTACGCCGACGATTTCCTACTCGGATTCAATGGGCCACGGGTCGAAGCCGAGGCGATCAAGCAGAAACTCGGAACGTTCCTGCGGGAAGAACTCAAGCTGGACCTCTCCGAGAGCAAGACGCTGATCACCCATGCGCGAACGGAGGTCGCGCATTTCCTCGGCTACGCAGTGAACGTAGAGCACGACGACCACAAACTGGATCGGCATGATCGCCGTTCCATCAATGGCGCCGTGCAACTGCGTGTACCTGAGGCCGTCATCCGAGCGAAATGCACACCGTACCTGCAACGAGGCAAATCGGCCCCGCGACGGGAGCGCAGTCACGATAGCGTGTTCAGCATCGTGGCTCGCTACCAGAGCGAGTACCGAGGCATCGTGCAGTACTACCAGCTTGCCACCAACCTTGCGGCTTTCAACCGGCTGCACTGGATTATGGAAGGCTCGTTGACCAAGACCCTTTCGCTGAAACTCCGCGTCCGGGTCCGCCAGGTCTACAAGCGTTACCAGACCACAGTGCAGACCGAAAACGGCCGCTTGAAGGCACTCCAGGTCGTGGTTCGCCGCGACGAAGGAAAGGCACCGCTGATAGCGCAATGGGGTGGTATCTCGCTCGCTCGACGCCGACATATGGTTGACAGCCTTGACGACCAACCTGCGCTCGTAAGGAACGGAAGGACGGAAATTGTGCAACGCCTCTTAGCGGATGCCTGTGAACTGTGTGGTTCACAGGACCACGTCCAGGTGCACCACATCCGTGCCCTCAAACACTTACGGCACAAGGGACAGACTCCCAAGTCCAAATGGGTCGAGTACATGGCCACCCGCCAGCGCAAGACCCTGGTCGTTTGCCGCGCCTGCCATACAGACATCCATCACGGACGACTGCATCGGTACGGATCCAACGAAGATAAGACACTGGAGAGCCGGATGATCGGAAACGGTCAAGTCCGGTTCGGCGGGGGGTCGACAGAAAAGGCCCGCGCAAGCGGGACCTCGCTGGCGGCCTACCCGACCTACATCCGCGCGACCGATGCGAGCAACGGTGAGCGGCTGCCGGCATTCGGCGTTCAGCTCGCGCCACCACCCGAGAGCAGCGCGCACGTGGCTGCGCGACTGGCGCGACATTCGGCCGAGAGCTACGGTCGCGATGCGCTCGACGTCGAGCTGGACCTCCAGTCCGCGCTCGAGCGCGTACGCGGCCCACGCGCACCGGAACCCGAAAGGACCGAAGAGGCGCCGCCGCCCCCGCCCGCACCGGACACCGGTATGCCCGCCGCCAGCGCTTCCGTTGCGGGTGCGGCGTTGCCCAGCGGCGATGCGTCAGTTTCCGCGGAAGCAACGTGATCGCGGTGCGTGTCGGACCCAGCGGTCGGGCGGCGCTGCGCCTGGTCGCGTGCTGCCCGTGGGTACCTGCGGATGTCGTGGGCAGCCTGCTTCAGTTGCAGCACACCCGGTCGGCTTCCCAGCTCCTCGGGCGCCTGCGTGCCGCGGGGCTCGTGCACTACCGGAGGCTCAAGCCCGGTCCCATCATCGGCAACCGGCGGGTTCGAGTGTGGGCGGCAACTGCAGTTGGTCGATTGTTCCTGAAGCGGGGTGGGCTGGGACCGTCAGGAGGCACGGCCGGCCTGCTGGCGTACGGCACTCGCGCACGGTCGCGGACTTCGCTATTCCCGCGTGCCACGCCCATGCTGGTTGCCGTGTACCGCCTGTTGGCCAACGTTGCACGCGGCATGGACCGGACGGTCGTGTCGGCCTGGGAGAGTCCCTGGGTCCGAACCGTCTCACATACAAGAACCGGGCGAAGCTGGCATGTGCGCTTACCCGCGGCGGCTGTGCTCACTGACCACAATGGCCGTGAGCAAACGCAGGAGTTGCTGCTACTGCCGGATTACGGCACGCTACCAGTGGCAAGCTACCGGCAAACGCTGCGGCGGCTGGTCGATCTTCGCAGCGCGTGTGACATGGATGGTCGATCCGCGGACCCCCTCCTGGTCGTTGGCGTTGCGGTTGCTCGCGGCCAGGCAGTGCGAATCGCAGCGTGGCATTCGATTCTCGAGCGGCTCGCGCGGCTATCTGGCGAGCGGCCCGTCAACGTACGCGTCGTCGCCTGGTCCGGTGGGACGACTGTGCAGGGGCAGCGAAGACGCGCACTCGGCGACCAGGCCGACCAGGTGCTAGGCCTAGTCGCGCGCCATCCGCTCCTCGAACAGCGACAAATCGCCACGGTTCTCGGTACGTCCACGGCACGTGTGAGTCAGCTCGTCCGCCAGTTGAGCGCGGCTGGTTGGATTCGGTCGTTGCATCCGTTGAGCAACCCACCCGACCCGCTGCAGCGTCCGCCGCGTCGATCGCGACGACTGCTGCTGGTGGAGCTCACACCGGCCGGACGACGCGAAGCGGCGCGCCGTCTGCTGCTGCCCTCCAATGTCGCTGGTCGACATCACGGTGTGCTGGGGAGGATTTCCGACAAGAGGTACACCCGGCACCTTGCGCATACGTTGGGCGCAAACGCGGTGTTTGTGTCGTTGGTGGTCGCGGCGCGGCGTAGGCGTGAACTCGGCTTCGACGATGCACTTGAGGAATGGCGCGGTGCAGCTGCGTGCGCGCGTGGACGTTTTCAGGCCTGACGGCTACGGGTGTTATCGACGGCACGTGTCGCGGTTTGGCTTCTTTCTGGAGTTCGACCGCGGCACGGAGAAGTCCCGCGAATACGCCGCGAAGCTCGAAACCTATTACCGCTATCGGGACACGGGCACCGCCAGACGCGACTACATCGGCTTTCCTGTGGTCCTGGTTGTGACAACCAGCGAACTGGCCGAGGATCGACTTGCGAATCAGGCGTACCTGGCCGAGCAACGCCACAGCGGCACACCGATATCGCTGTTTCTGACGACGACCAGTCGCATTCAAGCGCACCGTGACGGGGTTCTGGGAACCGTTTGGCGCGGTCCAGGCCGTCAACCCGTCCACGATTTCGCCCGCGTGTCGTGGATACCAGGTCATCCGAATGAGCCTGCGGCTGAACGTGCACGTCCTTGCTAACCCGACTGTTCTCGGAAGCGCCTCCCCACGAACACGGGTCAGCGAAACGCTGTCCGAACGTTGTGCAAACGCCTTGTCTTGACACTCGCTTTCGAGCGACTGGCCTCTTGAGCTACCGGTCGTTCGCGACGCTGCGGCGCCAAGCGAATGGAGGTTCGTGTCTCATGGACGTAAGCCCAATCATCAAGCATTTCGACGCGGGCGCCGCCACCCTGGCGGTATGTACCGCCGGCACGAAGGTCGGGCAGGCAACCAGCAAAGAGATCGAGTTCGAGGCCTGGCGGTGTTGGCGAAAGGCTCGAGCGCATCGAGCGGAACTCGCTGACAGAGGTTCTTACCAGCCCGCGGCAGGCCACACACTGAAGGGGAACGTGTTGGATGGCTAGGCCAGAGATGTTCGAAGAAGCCGTGCCGCCCCGGGCCAGCCCGGCGATGCTGCTGACCATCTCGGAGGTTGCGGCCGAGCTACGGGTCGACAAGCGCACTGTCTACCGGTTACTGCGATCGGGTGAGCTCGCAGTAGCGGTCATTCGCGTGGGGTCAAGCCCTCGGGTGCGGCGCGTCGACCTGGAAGCGCATCTCGCGCGCCTGGCGGCTGATCAGGACGACCTGGCGCAACTGCAGCGCGAGCGCACCAGGATCATCCTGGCGGCGGGCCAGCGACGGGGCCGTATGTGACACGCCGTGACACCGAATTGGGGGAAAAATTGGGGGAAAGATGCTGTGAGGAACTCGTTTTTGAGATCACAAGGCCGCAATTTGGTGCGGAAGGGGGGATTCGAACCCCCACGCCCTTGCGGGCACAGGTTCCTAAGACCTGCGCGGCTGCCTTTACGCCACTTCCGCGTGCGCGCGGTGCTGCGCTCCGAAGTTTACTGTCTGAGCGGCAATTCGGGCGCCCACCAGGGTTCAGTGATCAGGCGGCGTTGGGAGGGCGCGCGTCGGCCCAGGGCTGCAGCGCTTCGAAGGCGGCGGCGGCTTGCAGGCACCTGGCGTCCTGGTGCCGGCCGGTCACGATCTGCAGCGCGACGGGCAGCCCTTCGGAGTTGAAGCCGCATGGCACCGAAGCGGCCGGCCAGCCGGTCAGGTTGAACATGTAGGTGAACGGCAGGTGGTCGAACATCCGCGGAGTGAGGCGGCCGGCGATCTCGACCGGCGGCTGGTCCACCGACCACGCGACGCACGGCATCTGGGGTGTCAGCAGCAGGTCGAAGCCGTCCATGAAGCTGCGCGCCTGTTCGTAAAACGCGGTGCGCGCCAGCTGCGCCTGACCTACCTCCAGCGCGGTGGCACGCCCGCCGCGCTCGATCTGCTCCAGGAACGAGGGTTCGATCCACTCCGGATGCTGTTGCAAGCGGTCCATATTGCGAATCGCGGACTGAAAGTCCCACAACAGCGACGCCCACTCGGCGGGGTCCTGCCAGGGGACGCGGACTTCCTCCACGGTGCAGCCAAGCTCGCCGAAGCGCGCGGCGGCGGCCGCGGTGATGCGGCGGACCTCTGGATCGACCGGGGCGTAGCCGAAATCCGGACTCCACGCTGCTTTGAGTCCGCGCAGGTCCGAGACTTCGCAGGCCGCCAACCAGTCTGAGACGGGGCTCTCAATGGAAACCGCGTCACGAGGATCGAAGCCGGCGATGCCGTTGAGCAGCAACGCGGCGTCGCGCACCGTGCGGGCGAGTGGTCCGTTATGAGAGCGCGCGGCCCAAAAGTCCGGATTCGGCCAGTACGGCACCACGCCCAGCGATGGCTTGAAGCCGAAGATGCCGCACAGTGCCGCGGGGATACGGATGGAGCCGGCGCCATCGGAGCCGTGGGCCACCGGCACGATGCCGGCAGCGACGGCCGAGGCGGCTCCGCCGCTGGAGCCGCCGGGTGTCCGCGCGGTGTTCCACGGGTTGCGGGTGGGTGGACCCAGGAGGTTGTCGCACGAGTCCTTGTGACCGAACTGGGGTGTGTTGGTCTTGGCGAAGATGATGGCACCCGCGGCGCGCAGCCTGGCGGCGACGGCGCCGTCGAAATCAGGGACGTAGTCTTCGAAGAACTTCGAGCCGGAGGTGGTGCGCAGGCCCCGCGTCGGCTCCAGGTCTTTGACTGGCACGGGGAGACCGTGCAGCGGTCCAAGTGGCCGGTCGTCCATGACGGCCTGCTCGGCGGCCCGGGCGGCGTCGCGGGCGCGGTCGGCGTCGATGGTGACGAAGGGGTTCAGGATTGGCTGGAGGCGGTCGGCACGCCGCAGAACGTCCTCGAGAAGCTCCACCGGCGACAGCTGGCGCTGGCGGATAGCGTGGACCAGGGCGGTAGCTTCGGCGAAGCGCAGGTCTTCGAGCGGCTGGGTCACTTCGAGAGCCAGGGTAACGCAGGGGCGTACGCGCTTACTCCACAGGGACCCCAGTTGGGGCAGACTTCACCCGCAGAGGACGCGGCACGCGCGCAGCTCAGGGCCTCAGGGGGCTGACGGCGGGTGGGCCGGGGACATGCTGCCGGTGGCCGGCAAGGCCCGGGCGTAGCGGCGTTCGGATTCGCCCAGCAGCATCACCGTGAACAGCGCCACCAGGCACAGGCCGCCGGTCAGGACGATCAGGCCATTGATGCCCATGCGCTCGGCGAAGGGGGCCGCCAGCGCGCCGCCCAGCAGCTGGCCGATCGACAGCAATACCGAGTACACGCCCATCACCGAGCCACGGTCCTCCGCGTGCTCCTCCGCGATTTCGGCCAGGTACGCCAGGGCGGCGGGCGTGAACCCGCTCTGCACGAACACGCCGAGCATGACCATCAGCACCAGCAGCGGCACGAGCGTGTGCGTCGCGTCGAAGGGGATGTGATTGAGCGCCCAGAGCGACAGCGTGGCGAAGCCCAGTCCGCCCACGCCGACCAGCAGCGTGGCCTGGCGGCCGATCACGGGCATGACGAAGCCCCATGTCACGGCGCCGACAGTGAACAGGACCCCGAACACCAGGTAGGCCATGCCAATGTCGCCCGGGCTGAAGCTGCGCATCAAAAACTGCTTCTGATTTGCCGCGCCGCTGGCCAGGAATGGTCCGACGCTGAACCACGCGCCCAGCACCGCGTTGGCCGCCAGCCAGGCTGGGGCAAACCGCATAATGCGTCGGTTCAACATGCGCGCCAGCAGGTTGCGGTGGCTGTGGCGCACCTGGGGCACCCAACCCCGGTCGCGCACGAACAGGAACGGCAGCAGGGCCAGCACGTACATGCCGGCGACGACCGTGAACGACAGCGCGCCCAACTGGTCGTGGAGCTTGCCACCGATCGCCGCGCCCAGCGCCAGGCCAACGATGGTCGCGGCCTCGTAAAAGCCCATCACCCGCCCGCGGAACTTCTCGGAGGTGGCAGTCTGGGCGGAGAGAAAGCCCAGGGTGGCGGGCGCGGCGGTCGCCGTCGAAAGGCCCTGCAGGATGCGCACCAGCACGAGGACGGGGATGATCATGGTCAGACCCATCAATTGCGCGGCGACGCCGCCAAAAATGGGCCCGAGGATCATGAACGGCTTGCGACCCACGCGGTCCGACCAGGCGCCGAACAGCGGCGCGCCGATCAGCTCGGACGCGTAAAAGGTCACCGCGACCAGCGACGCGACACCGGCGGTGAGGTCCGTTTCGCTGCGGCTCTTGATACCCAGCGAGACCAGGACCAGCAAGCCCGAGGCGTACGACGCGCAGCGCAGAACAAACGTGCCGCTGAGCGCAAAGCTGACCGAGGCGACGTCGAGCCTGGCGGGCTCGTCGTCAAGGTCTGGGACTGACTCGGGTTTCGGGGCGGCGTTCAGCCAGGAACTCTCGACGCCGGTCGGCGTCGCTGCCTGCGGGGGGCGGGGTTCGGGCACGATGGGTAAGGCAGTAAAAATAGCCGCCCGGCACTGGACGGCGCGGGAATCCTAAGGTTAAATGAAGGCCGCCGCAAGTGGTTTTTGCGTTTCGCGCGGCGGCTTGATGGTTATTGACTCGCGAAGGCACGCCAGCCAAGATCCGGGCCGATATGCGGCGACTGCTACTTGGGACAATGGTCGTAGCGCTGCTGAGGGTTATGTTCAGCCCGACCGCCCTGGCGGACCCGCAGTCGACGGCGATTGGCACGTCCCAGGACGGGGCGCCGCTGACGCTGTACGCGCTGGGCGACGGCCCCAAACACGTGCTGCTCCTTGGCGGACAGCACGGGGGGCCGGAGGAAAATACCGTCGAGTTGGTCAACGGGCTGCTCGAATACTTCACCGACAATCCGGCCCAGGTGCCGGCGGCGATCGAGCTCGACATCCTGCCGGTCGCCAATCCGGACGGTCTGGCGCGCGGTAGCCGTCAGTTCGCCGACGGCGTCGATCCCGACCGCAACTGGGGCGGCAGCGACTGGAAGACCGATGCGTTCGATTCGAATGCCGTCTTCCGCACCGGCCTGGGTGGGCCCGAGCCGTTTTCCGCACCCGAGACGCAGGCGCTCGCCAACTGGGTGCTCGCCACGCGGCCGGCGTTTATCGTCAATTATCACAGCGCGGGCGGCTTCATGTTTGGCGCGCGCGACGGTGTCGCGGGCGACCTGTCGAACGCGTACGCCCAGGCGAGCGGCTACTGGTGGCCGCAGCCGGGGGTTGGCGGCCAGCGCAGCCCGCTGCCGTACGCGGCGAGCGGCAGCATGAACGTCTGGCTGCGCGAGACGGGCATCGCGGCGATCCTGGTTGAGCTGACGACGCCGCGGAGTACGGAGGTCGAACGCAACCTGGCGGGGGTGCAGGCGGTGCTCTCGGAGCTCGCGGGAGCGGGCTAAGACGGGGTCAACGTTTTTCCCCAGAGGGGCCCCCTGTGGGGTGGGAGCGGGCGCCCCTTACGACGGGTAGTCTCCGACTGGAGGCTACTGAAGACGGCTCCCCGAACCCGCGCGTCGGCCGGACGGCACGGAGGCTGCTGAGCGCTCAACGTTTTTCCCCAAAGGGGACCCTCCGTGGGGTAGGAACGCGGATCTCCCTACGATGGGCGGTGTCCAAGCGGTATGGAGGCTGGTGACGGCTCAACCTGAGCCGAACCCGCGGGTGGTCGGGCGCGCGCGCCACGGCGACGGGAGCGGACGCCCAGGACGTGGCCGCCCAGGATCACGGTGTCGGTCCAGATCAGGCCCGCCAGGTAGCCGGCGATCACGTCGCTCAGGTAGTGGGCTTCGAGGTACAGGCGGGCCAGACCGATCAGCAGCACCAGCAGGATCAGCGCGCCGGCGATCAGCCCGCGCCACCAGCCGCGGACCAGGCGCCAGGCCAGGTAGGCCACGAACAGGTAAAAGGCGGCGGCGACCATCGCGTGGCCGGACGGAAATGAATACTGCTGCGCGGCGATGAAGCCCAGCACCGGCTCGGGTCGGGTGCGGTGAAAGACGTCTTTCAGGATGTCGTTGAGGACCTGGGCGCCGGCGGTGACCAGGACGAGGGTCAGGGCGGCGCCCCAGCGGCGCTGCCAGAGAAACAGGATCAGCAGCGCCGCGCCGACGACGAGGACGACCTGCGAGCCCATAAGTGAGACGGCCTGCGCGGCCAGCGTCAGCTGAGGGGAGGCGTACGTCTGGAGCGCGTTCAGCGTGGCCGTGTCGAGCGACTGGGTTTGCTGGGCGAGGACCTGGGTAGCCAGCCAGGCGAAGAGATACAGGAGGACGGCGGCGGCGCCGAAGCCCAGGACGACGATGGCGCCGAACTCGGCGGCGCGCGCCTGGGTGGGTTGGGCCTGGTTGTCTACCGCCATGCCGGCGCTTATGGGCGCAGAGGGCGTGCCGGCGGCACAGGTGGCCCTCACCCCGGCCCTCTCCCAGAGGGAGGCGGCACTGGTGGCCCTCACCCCGGCCCTCTCCCAGAGGGAGAGGGGGGCTGCATCAGGTGTCGAGCTTGCCCCAGGTGGTGACCGTGTCGATCTCCGCGGCGATCACGGGGCGGTCCCCCAGCGCCATCGCGCGGTACTGGGGGTACTTGGCGCGCAGTGCGACCAGGGCGCGAGCGTGGTCGGGCGCCTCAGGGCCGACGACGCGGGCGGCCCCACGGAGGAGCACAAAACCCAGTCGCGTCCAGTCGGCGTCGTCGTAGACGTCGGCCACGATGGCGACGCGCGGGTTGGCGGCGATGTTGCGCAATCTTCGCAGGCGGCCGTAGTCGGCGGCCTTGGGCTTTTCGTCGATCGCGATGTAGATCGTCTCCTCGAGCAGCGCGAAGCAGATCGGCACCACGTGGGGCGCGCCGCTGGCGTCGGCAGTGGCCAGGTGGGCGACGCGCCGGCGCTCGAGGAACTGGCGCGTCTGAGCGTCCACGCGCGTGTCATCCTAATTGGAATGGCGATGCTGGAACCCGGGCAGGTGGGCGAGGTGCAGGCCACGGTGCAGGCGTCGATGCTGGCCCGCGAGGTCGGCTCGGGCAGTCTGGACGTGCTCGCCACGCCCTGGCTGGTGGCGCTCATGGAGCGCGCGGCGTGCGCGGCGGTCGAGGGTCGACTCGACGGGCCAAAGCAGACGACCGTGGGTACCCGCCTGGACGTCAGACACCTGGCGCCCTCGCCGGCCGGCGTGCTCGTCCGCGCGCGGGCTGAGCTGACCGAAGTAGACGGCCGTCGGCTGGTGTTCCGCGTCGAGGCGTTCGACCCTCACGAGCGCATCGGGGAGGGAAGCCACGAGCGCGTCATCGTCGACGCCACTCGACTCCAGACACGTGCCGACGCGAAATTGCCCGGCGGCTGATTGGTACCCTGTCACCTCAACCCATGGCCAAGCCGCTGGTCCTAATCATTCGTGACGGCTGGGGGGTGTGCGACGAGGACGCCGAGTCCGCCCAACGCCACGGCAACGCCGTGTTGCTGGCGAAGCTGCCAGTGCTCGACCACTTGCTGGCAACGTACCCGCACGCGTTACTGCAAGCCTCGGGCGAGGCGGTCGGTCTGCCGGCGGGTCAGATGGGCAACAGCGAAGTCGGCCACCAGAACCTCGGCGCCGGACGGGTCACCTACCAGGACCTGATGCGCATCTCGGTGGCCATCCGCGACGGCACCTTCTTCCGCAATCCCGTGCTCCTCAAGGTCATCGGCGAGGTCAAGCGCAGCGGGGCACGACTGCACCTGATCGGGCTGCTCTCCGACGGCGGGGTGCACAGTCACAACACGCACCTGTACGCCTTGCTCGAATTGGCCAGGCGCCAGGGGCTGCGCGACGATCAGGTGGTCGTGCACGCGATTCTGGACGGGCGCGACACCCCGCCGCGCAGTGGCGCGGGCTATCTCGAGCAACTCCAGGAGCAGTTGGCGACGATCGGCGTCGGACGCATCGGCACCGTGATCGGCCGGTACTACAGCATGGATCGCGACAACCGCTGGGAGCGAACCGATCGAGCCTACGCGGCGTACGTGCTGGGGCAGGGTGAGCGCGCCTCGAGCGCCAGCGAGGCGATTCAGGCGAGCTACGCCAGGGACACCACCGACGAGTTCGTCGAGCCGAGTGTGCTGGTCGACCCGCAAGGCGAGCCCGTCGGCCGCGTGCAGGACGGCGACGCGATCGTGTGCTTCAACTTTCGCCCCGATCGGGCGCGCCAGATCACCCGCGCGTTCACGCATTCGGCGCCCGAGGGCGCCGCCCAGCCGCGCGTCGACGTGCACTACGTGTGCATGACCGAGTACGACAGCACCTTTCGAACCCCGGTCGCCTTCCTGCCGGAGGTCGTCGAGAATCCAGTTGGCGAGGTGGTCGCCGCGGCCGGACTACGTCAGTTGCGCATCGCGGAGACCGAGAAATACGCGCACGTCACCTATTTTTTCAATGGTGGTCGCGAAGTTGCGTTCGAG
>JAFAOS010000264.1 GCA_019247515.1 Chloroflexota bacterium
TAGTCGGCGTGGCCCGGGCAGTCGACGTGGGCGTAGTGGCGCTTGTCGGTCTCGTACTCGACGTGGGCGATGGCGATGGTGATGCCGCGCGCGCGCTCTTCGGGAGCCTTGTCGATCTCGGCGAAGGACGTGAACTTGGCCTTGCCCCTCATGCCGAGGACCTTGGTGATCGCCGCGGTCAGCGTGGTCTTGCCGTGGTCGACATGTCCGATCGTGCCGACATTCACGTGTGGCTTGGTGCGCTCGAAAACTTTCTTGGCCATGGGTGTGTGTTGAATCCTCTCCCGAACTTAGCGTGCGCCCGCTCTGGCGGCGATGCCCGTCCCGATGTCGCGCGGGACCGGCTGGTAATGCGAAAACTGCATGGAATACGTTGCGCGACCCTGGGTCATACTCCGCAGGTCGGTCGCGTACCCGAACATCTCGGCCAACGGCACCTTGGCCCTGACGACCTGGGCATTGCCGCGCGGCTCCATGCCCTCGACCTGTCCGCGGCGACTGTTCAGGTCGCCCATCACATCGCCCAAGAATTCGTCCGGCGTGGTTACCTCCACCTCCATGAGCGGTTCGAGCAAGTGCGGATTGGCCTTCCTCAACGCGGCCTTGGTCGTTTGCGACGCGGCGATTTTGAAGGCCATCTCGTTCGAGTCGACTTCGTGATATGAGCCGTCGAGCGCCGAAACTTTGACGTCGACCATCGGATAGCTGGCGATCACGCCGCCGTCGACGGCTTCGCGTGCACCAGCCTCGATGGCGGTCGCGTACTCGCGCGGCACGTTGCCGCCGACGATCTTCCATTCGAACTGGATGCCCGTGCCCGGCGGCAGCGGCTCCACGCTCAGCTCGACGTCGCCGTACATGCCACGGCCGCCCGTCTGCCGCTTGAACGGCTCCCGCGCCCGAGCGGTTTGGGTGATGCTCTCGCGATAGGCAACCTGGGGTCGGCCGACGTTCGCGTCGACGCGGTGCTCGCGCAGCAGCCGATCGACGATCACCTCCAGGTGCAGCTCACCCATGCCAGCGATGATCGTCTGGCCTGTTTCCGGGTCCGTGTAGACGCGGAAGGTCGGGTCCTCGTCGCTGAGCTTGGCAAGCGCGATGCCCATCTTGTCCTGGTCCTGCTTGGTCTTTGGTTCGATGGCCACCCGGATGACGGGCTCTGGGAAGGTGATCGCCTCGAGCACGATCGGCTTCGTCTCGTCGCACAGCGTGTCGCCGGTGACGGTGCTCTTCGGACCGACGATGGCCGCGATCTCACCCGCTTTGACTTCGGGGATGTCCTTGCGCTCGTTGGCGTGGAGCTGAACCAGACGCCCAACGCGCTCGCGCTGATCGCTGCTCGAGTTGTACGCGTACGAGCCGGTCTTCAACGTGCCGGAGTACACGCGGATGAACGCCAGCTTGCCGACGAACGGGTCGGTCACGATCTTGAAGGCGAGCGCGCAGAACGGCTGGCTCGGATCGGCGTGGCGCGTCTCGGGCTCGTCGGTGCGCGGATTGACGCCGGTGACCGGCGGGATATCTAGCGGCGACGGCAGGTAGTCGATAACCGCGTCCAGGAGCGGCCGCACACCCTTGTTCTTGAGCGCGCTGCCGGCGAGCACTGGAATCAGCTTGCCTTCGATGGTGGCCTTGCGCAGGGCAACTTTCAGCTCTTCGACCGAGATGTCTTCCTCGGCGAAAAAGCGCTCCAACAGCGCGTCGTCGAACTCGACGATCTTCTCGATCGCGTCCTGGCGAGCGCGCGCGGCCTCGTCGGCCATCTCGACTGGAATTGGGCCTTCCTGGATCGGATCGTTGGGTTTTTCGCCGAAAATCAGCGCTTTCTGATTGAGCAGGTCGACGACGCCCTTGTAGTTGCTCTCGGCGCCGATCGGCAGCTGCACGGGGACGGGATTGGCGCCCAGGCGCTCGACGATCATGTCGATCGTGCGGGTAAAACTCGCGCCGGTGCGATCCATCTTGTTGACGAAGCAGATGCGCGGCACGCGGTATTTGTCGGCCTGACGCCAGACCGTTTCGGACTGGGGCTCGACACCGGCGACCGCGTCGAAGACGACGATGCCGCCGTCCAGGACGCGCAGCGAGCGCTCGACCTCGACCGTGAAATCCACGTGGCCCGGGGTATCGATGATGTTGATGCGATGCCCCTTCCACTCGGCCGTCGTCGCGGCAGCCGTGATGGTGATGCCGCGCTCGCGCTCCTGCTCCATCCAGTCCATGGTGGCCGTGCCTTCGTGGACTTCGCCGATCTTGTAGGTGCGCCCGGTGTAGTAGAGGATGCGCTCCGTAGTGGTGGTCTTGCCCGCATCAATGTGGGCAATGATGCCGATATTTCTTGTTCGTTCGAGGTCGTTGGTGTCAGTCATATGCGTGAGCGCTGGAACAGGTGGTTACCAGCGATAGTGTGAAAACGCTTTATTCGCCTCCGCCATGCGGTGAGTTTCATCGCGCTTGCGAATGGTTGCGCCTGTGTTGTTGGATGCGTCCAGCAGCTCGGACGCCAGCTTGTCGGCCATGCTCTTGCCCGTCCGTCCGCGGGCGGACGAGATCAGCCAGCGCATGGCCAGCGACTGTTTGCGGTCGCCCTTGATCTCGACGGGTACCTGGTAGGTCGCGCCGCCGACGCGCCGAGGCTTGACCTCCAGCAGCGGCGTGGCGTTGCGCAGCGCGGTGTCGAAGACCTCGATGGGGCTGCGGCGCGAGGTGCGCTCGACCGAATCCAGGGCGGTATAGACGATGCGTTCGGCCAGAGACTTCTTGCCGTTCAGCATGAGTTTGTTCATGAAGCGGGTGAGGGTGCGGCTCCCGTAGCGCGGGTCGGCGGGCACCTCTCGTTTTATTACTCGCGCGCGGCGAGGCATACTGGAGCCTCCCTTCGAGGACGATCCACGGAACGAGCCTTGTTCAAGCGGTACAGAGGACCGCCCGCCTTCGCGCGGCGAGCGTTCGTGCAAGTACCTGGGTGGCTCAACAGCCTATTGCCTGTTCCCCGTAGGGAACAAAACCCGATATGTCTCGGCCTGTGCCTGGAGCGGGCCGCCGCTATGAGGAAATCGGCTACCTGGCGGGAGCCTTGGGAGCTTTCGCTCCGTACTTGGACCGTCCCTGCTTGCGGTCCTTCACGCCACCCGCGTCGAGCGCGCCGCGCACGATGTGGTATCGCACGCCAGGCAGGTCTTTCACGCGTCCGCCGCGTACGAGCACCACCGAGTGCTCCTGCAGGTTGTGGCCCTCGCCCGGAATGTAGGCTGTGACTTCCATGCCATTGGTCAACCGCACGCGCGCGATCTTGCGCAGTGCCGAATTGGGCTTCTTTGGCGTCATGGTGCGAACCTGCACGCAGACGCCCCGCTTGAGCGGGTTGCCCTTGGGCACCGCGTAGCGACGCTGGCGCAGCGCGTTGTAGTTGAAGCGCAGCGCCGGCGCGGCGGTCTTCTTCTTGAGCTTGGCTCGTCCTTTACGCACGAGCTGGCTGATCGTTGGCAACGAAGTACTAGCCCTTCCTTCCTCGGGACACCAATCGGGGAGTGTACACAATTTCCCCAAAGGGGTCCCAAGTTTGGACGACACCCGAAAGTTTGGGTCGCCGCACTGACGGCTTGGGTCTTGTCG
The DNA here is from genome assembly GCA_019247515.1 of Chloroflexota bacterium. Lineage (GTDB taxonomy): Bacteria > Chloroflexota > UBA6077 > UBA6077 > CF-72 > CF-72. The sequence continues at coordinate 3,616 of JAFAOS010000264.1, forward strand.
ACGACAAGGGGAGGGCCCCTTGACTCCCGGGGTTGGGGCGGAGCCCCCATTGGCAAGAAATACCCCCTCCCTCTCTGAGATAGAGAGGGAGGGGGCAGGGGGTGGGTGAGTCGACCCCGCTTTCGCGGATCAATCTTCCGACAGGTCTATCTCCTCGTCCTCGAGCAGCTCCTCGTCGTCGTCGTCATCCTCCAGGTCCTCCAACCGCGTCGGAGGACGGTCGACCACGCCGACGCCGCCCAGGCCTTCGCCCAGCGGCGCGCCGATAGTCACCGGCTGGCCGTCTTCGAGCAGCAGGCCTGCCGGCAGCGGACCCGACTCCAGCATGAGCTGCTGCTGCGCCGCCAGGCGTTCGCGCCGCGCTTGCTGACGCGCCGCCAGGCCGGTGCCCGCGGGGATGAGCTTGCCGATGATGACGTTCTCCTTCAGGCCGAGCAGCTTGTCGACCTTGCCCGAGATCGCCGCCTCGGTCAGCACCTTGGTGGTCTCCTGGAACGACGCCGCCGCCAGGAACGACTCGGTGTTGAGAGACGCCTTGGTGACGCCCAGCAGCACCGGCAGCGCCGTCGACGGCTCGCCGCCTTCGGCCAGCACCTGACGGTTCTTGTCCTCGAACTCGAAGCGGTCCACGAGCTCGCCGGGCAGCATCTCGGTGTCGCCAGTCTGGTCAACCCGCAGCTTGCGGAGCATCTGACGCGCAATGACCTCGATGTGCTTGTCGTTGATGCTCACACCCTGCGACCGATACACCTCCTGGACCTCGTCGATCAGGTAGCGCTGGACCGCGTCGCGACCCTGGATGCGCAGCACCTCCTCGGGGTCCTTCGAGCCCTCGGTCAGCAGATCGCCCGCCTGAACCGGCTGCCCATCTTCGACCTTCAGACGCGCGGACGCGGGCACCGTGTACTCGCGCTCCTCGCGCTCCTCGGAGGTGATCGTCACCTTGTTGCCAGCCACTTCGGCCGTACCGGTGAGGCGGGCGACAACCGGCGGATCGTTCTCGTCGTCCGTGGCGGCCACCGGCTGATCCACCTGCACCCAGTCGCCATGCTGGACGACTGGCCGATAGCTGCCGCTGAGGTCGTGCTCGTCGCGGTACGTCTGGCGCGAGATGACCTTGATGATGCGGCTGTCTTCGGTGCGCTGCAGCTCCACCACGCCGTCGAGCTCGGCCAGGATGGCCTTGCCCTTGGGCACGCGGGCTTCGAACAGCTCCTCGACGCGCGGCAAGCCCGAGGTAATGTCGACACCCGCAACACCGCCCGTATGGAAGGTCCGCATCGTCAGCTGCGTCCCTGGCTCGCCGATCGACTGGGCAGCGACGATCCCGACCGCGTCGCCAATTGCGACCAGACGGCGGGTGCCCATGTGCCAGCCGTAGCAGAACTGGCAGATGCCGTGACGCGCTTCGCAGGTCAGCGGCGATCGCAGATACAGCTGCGGCACTTCGTGGGCCGCCGCGATCTGATCCCGCACGTATTCGTCGACGATGGTGTTGCGTTCGGCGATGACCTCGCCGGTCGCCTCGTCGACGACGTCGGCCGCCAGCAGCCGCCCCGGCAACTGGGCCAGCCGCAGGTCGCGGCGGGCTGGATCGTTGAGATCGGTGATCCAGATTCCCTGTTCGGTGCCGCAATCCTCTTCATAGACGATCACGTTTTGCGAGACGTCGATGAGCCGCCGCGTGAGGTAGCCCGAGTCCGCGGTACGAATGGCGGTGTCCGCCAGACCCTTGCGCGCGCCGTGGGTCGACAGGAAGTACTCGAGCACTGTCAGACCGTCGCGGAACGACGAGCGAATAGGTAGCTCGATGATCCGACCCGACGGATCGGCCATCAGGCCGCGCATGCCCGACATCTGCGAGATCTGCTGGATGTTGCCCTTGGCGCCTGACTGGGCCATCATCGAGACCGGCCCGTACGGATCGAGCACGCCCGCGACGGCCTTGGTGACCTGGTCCTTGGCCTTGGTCCAGACCTCGATGACCTCGTTGTAGCGCTCGTCGTCGGTGATCAGGCCGCGGCGATAGTCGCGCTCGATGCGCTGCACCTCTTCGTCCGCGCCCTTGAGAATGTTGTCCTTCTCGTTGGGCATCGTGATGTCCGAGATGGCGATCGTCGTGCCCGACTGGGTCGCGTAGCGGAAGCCCAGGCCCTTGATCGTGTCCAGGACCTGCGCGGTGTCTTCGTTGCCGTAGCGCCGAATGAGAGACGCGACGATCCTCTTCAGACCGGCACGGTCGACCACCTCGTTGTAGTACGGCAGCGGTTCCTGGCCATGGCTGCGCAGGACGTTGTTGATCGACTCGTTGAAGATGGCGCGGCCCATGGTCGTGGTGATGATCTGGGTGCCGGATTCGGCCTCTTCCTCTTCCAGCTCGCCGTCGGTGCGAGCCGGCGTCGGCACGCGGAGCTTGATCTCCGCCTGCAGGTCGATGACCTGCGGATCGCTGTCGTAGGCGAGTCGCGCATCGTCGAAGTCCGAGAACGCCTTGCCTTCACCCTTGGCCCCAGGACGGGCGGTGGTCAGGTAGTAGACGCCCAGCACCATGTCCAGCGTCGGCGCGACGATCGGGTCGCCGTTGGACGGCTGCAGCAGGTTGTTGACGCTGAGCATCTGTTCGCGTGCTTCACGCTTGGCGGCGGCGGACAGCGGCACGTGCACGGCCATCTGGTCGCCGTCGAAGTCGGCGTTGAAGGCGGAGCACACCAGCGGATGCAGCTGGATGGCGCTGCCTTCGATGAGCACCGGCTCGAAGGCCTGGATACCGAGGCGGTGCAGAGTCGGCGCGCGGTTGAGCAGGACCGGGTGGTCCTGGATGACCTCTTCGAGGACGTCCCACACCTCGGGCCGCACGCGCTCGACGATGCGCTTGGCCGACTTGATGTTGTGCGCCAGGCCCTTCTCCACGAGCTTGCGCATCACGAAAGGCTTGAAGAGCTCCAGAGCCATTTTCTTTGGCAGGCCGCACTGATGGAGCTGCAGCGTGGGGCCGACGACGATGACCGAGCGGCCAGAGTAGTCGACGCGCTTGCCCAGCAGGTTCTGACGGAAACGGCCCTGCTTGCCCTTGAGCATGTCGGACAGGCTCTTGAGCTTGTGGTTCGACGAGCCGCTGACCGGCCGACCGCGCCGACCGTTGTCGATCAGCGAGTCCACCGCCTCCTGCAGCATGCGCTTTTCGTTGCGGATGATGATCTCCGGCGCCTGCAGCTCGAGCAGCCGCTTGAGGCGGTTGTTGCGGTTGATCACGCGCCGATACAGGTCGTTCAGATCGGACGTGGCGAACCGACCGCCGTCGAGCTGCACCATCGGTCGCAGGTCGGGCGGCAGCACCGGCAGCGTGGTCATGATCATCCACTCGGGTCGGTTGCCGCTCTTGCGGAACGACTCGACGACGCGCAGACGCTTGGTGGCCTTCTTGCGCTTCTGGCCGCTGGTGGAGTGCGTCTCCATGCGCAGCTGGGCCGACAGCTCGTCGAGCGAGATGTTGCGCAGCAGGTCGCGGATGGCTTCAGCGCCCATGCCCGCGCGGAACATGCGGCCGGCCATGTCCTGGAGCTCGCGGAACTCCATTTCGGAGAGGGTGTCGCGCGGCTTGACCGAGTCCAGTCGCTTCTTTCGCTGCTCGGCGTTGACGCGCAGGCTGTCCAGGTCACCACCCGATTCGTTGACGACCTTCTGGGCCTTTTCCTGGATTTCGTAGCGCAGCTTGTCAATCTGAGCGTCGTACTCGGCGGCGATCTTCTCCTGCTCGGCGGTGGTGTCGACCTCGACGCGGTCGAAGTACTCCTTGCCCGCTTCGGTCAGCGTGCGGCGCGCCTCGGGCCCGACCTTCTCGCCCTTGCGGACGATGGGCGTTTGCGACGGCTCGAAGGTGATGTCCTCTTCGACGACGGTGCCGTTGAGCTCTTCGAGCAACTGCTCGATCTCTTTGCTGCGCTCGGCGGCCGCGGCGACGTTCTGCTCCTTCTGACCCTCGAGGGGCTGCAGGCGCTCGGTCTTTTCGGTCTCCAGGCGCTCGAGCTGACGGTTCAGATCGCCAGTCAGCTCTTCGATTTTTTCCTGATTGGCGCGCTCCTGGCGGCTGACACGCGCCTCGGTGTCCTGGTCGATGGCGCCGATGAGACGCTGGCGCTGGTTCTCGTGGACGTCGATGACGACGTACTTGGCGAAGTAGAGGATCTGCTCCAGGGTGCGCGGAGTCATGTCCAGCAGCAGGCCGATGCGGCTGGGCGTGCCCTTGACGAACCAGATGTGGCTGACGGGCGAGGCCAGCTCGATGTGGCCCATGCGCTCGCGGCGGACTTTGGCGCGGGTGACCTCGACGCCACACTTGTCGCAGACGATGCCCTTGTAGCGGACGCGCTTGTACTTGCCGCAGGCGCATTCCCAGTCCTTCTGGGGACCGAAGATGCGCTCGCAGAACAGGCCGTCGCGCTCGGGTTTCAACGTGCGGTAGTTGATGGTCTCGGGCTTGGTGACCTCACCGCGGGACCACGATCGGATCTGATCGGGAGAGGCGAGGGTGATCCGGACGGCGTTGAAATTATTGACTTCTAACACTCAGTTGTTCTCCTCCGCGATTGCGGGCACGCCGTTTACGTTTGTCAGTGTCGAGAGGTGCGGGCGACCCCCACTGTCAGGTTGGCGCCGCGTGAACCTACGGGTTGTATGGGCAAACCCGTTATTCAATGTCACCTCGCTCGAACCCGGAGATGTTGATGTCCAGTGACCGCACGTCACCTCCGTCGACATCTTCGGCGAACGTCACTTCTTCCTCTTCTTCGTTCAACACTTCAACTGCCAGGCCGAGCGACTGCAGCTCTTTGACGAGCACCTTGAACGACTCGGGTACGCCCGGCTGGAAGATGTCCTCACCTTTGACGATGGCCTCGTACGTCTTGACGCGGCCGACGACGTCGTCGGACTTGACGGTCAGGATCTCCTGCAGCGTGTGCGCGGCGCCGTAGGCTTCGAGCGCCCACACCTCCATCTCGCCGAAGCGCTGGCCGCCGAACTGCGCCTTGCCACCCAGCGGCTGCTGGGTGATCAGCGAGTACGGGCCTGTCGAGCGCGCGTGGATCTTGTCCTCGACCAGGTGGACCAGCTTCAGCATGTAGATGTAGCCGACGGTGACCTCCTGATCGAACGGCTCCCCCGTGCGCCCGTCGCGCAGGCGGATCTTGCCTGATTCGGGGAGTCCAGCGCGCCGCAGCTGATCGCGAATGTCGGCTTCGGTGGCGCCGTCGAACACCGGCGTGGCGAACTTGACGCCGATCTGGTCGGCGGCCCAGCCCAGGTGCGTTTCCAGGATCTGGCCGACGTTCATGCGGCTCGGCACGCCCAGCGGGTTCAGGATGATGTCGACGGGCCGGCCGTCGGGCAGGAACGGCATGTCCTCCTGCGGCAGGATGCGCGAGACGACGCCCTTGTTGCCGTGGCGGCCAGCCATCTTGTCGCCCGCCGAGATCTTGCGCTTCTGGGCGATCGACACCCGCACCATCTTGTTGACGCCCGCTGGCAGCTCGGCGTCCGAGTCACGCTCGAAGACCTGGACATTCACGACCTTGCCGCGCTCGCCGTGCGGCACGCGCAGGCTCGTGTCTTTGACCTCACGCGCCTTTTCACCAAAGATGGCCCGCAGCAGGCGCTCTTCGGCGGTCAGCTCGGTTTCCCCCTTGGGCGTGATCTTGCCGACAAGGATGTCGCCGGCTTTGACTTCGGCGCCGACGCGGATGATGCCGTTTTCGTCGAGGTCGCGCAGCGAGTCCTCGCCGACGTTCGGAATGTCGCGGGTGATCTCTTCCGGTCCCAGCTTGGTGTCGCGAGCTTCGACCTCGTGCTTCTCGATGTGGATCGAGGTGAAGGTATCGTCGCGCACCAGTCGCTCGGAGAGCAGGATGGCGTCTTCGAAGTTGCCGCCCTCCCAGCTCATGAACGACACCAGCACGTTCTGGCCCAGGGCCAGCTCGCCCGCATCGGTCGACGACGAGTCGGCCAGCGGCTGGTCGCGACGCACGCGCTGACCGCGCACCACGATCGGACGCTGCGTGAAGCACGTCCCCTGGTTGGTTCGAATGAACTTTCTCAAGCGCCGCGTGTGGGTGTTGCCCTCGTCGTCGCGGACGGCGATCTGCTCGCCCGTGACGCTCTCGACGACACCGTCGACCGGCGACAGTGCCACCTGGCCAGAGTCGCGCGCGGTGCGCTCCTCCATGCCGGTGCCAACCAGCGGCGCCGACGGCTTGAGCAGCGGCACCGCCTGGCGCTGCATGTTCGAGCCCATCAGGGCGCGGTTGGCGTCGTCGTGCTCGAGGAAGGGGATCAAGGCGCCCGCAACAGACATCGTCTGCTTCGGCGACACATCCATGAAGTCCACCTGCTCGGGGCGGACGCTCAGAAAACGCTGGCCGTGGCGGGCCGAGACGAGCTCGTCGCCGAGCGTGCCGTCGGTGTTCACCCGCACGTTGGCCTGGGCGATGATGTAGCGGTCCTCTTCGTCGGCGGTCAGGTGGCGGATCTCGTCGGTCACGTGCGGCCGGACGTCGATCCACTTGGCCGCCAGCTTGCCGACGGTGGCGGCCACCTTGGCGTCAACCAACGTGCCGCCCTTGGCCACCACGCTGCCATCCTCGGCCTTGAGGTCCGCTCGCAGCACCTGGCCGACCAGCTGCTCGGGGCGGTTCTCGACCTGGCGCACCACGCGCCGGTACGGCGTCTCGATGAAGCCGTACTCGTTGATCCGGCCGTA
>JAFAOS010000429.1 GCA_019247515.1 Chloroflexota bacterium
GGACCAGGCGCGAAGCCGAACAGTATCGTGGTCAACACCCAGACGATGCAGTCTGGCGAGGAGCAGATCGTCGTCGACGCGCTGCGGGAGGTGATCCTGGAGCGACTCGCCGGAGGAGTCGAGCCGCTGGCGGTGCTACATGCCTAGGAGAGTGAGCGAGCAATGACGCTAACGCGGACGATTCAACACACGCGCAAGCCGGCCGACCAGTTCGGCACGACGACGGTCCGACCGCCGGACTTCGACGAGTTCTGGGCGGCCATCATGGCCGAGGCGAATGCAATTCCGCTCAACCCGAGGCTGGACCACGTGCCGCTGCGCTCCACCAGCGACGTGGACGTATACGAGATCGGTTACGACAGCCTTGACGGCCTGCGGATCTCAGGCTGGTACTGCCGCCCGAGGGACAGCTATCTCACGCCGCCGTACCCGGCATTGCTGATCGTGCCGGGCTACATCTCGGAACCGACTCTCCCGAAGTCCTGGGCCAAGATGGGCTACGCTGCGGTTGGTGTGGCACCGCGCGGCAAGCTGCGCTCGAACCGCCACTACAACCCGGGCTATCCGGGCCTACTCGTCAACAACATCGTCGATCGGCACACCTACAGCTACAGGGGCTTTTACGTTGACGCGTGCCGCGCGGTCGACTTCGTGCTGACGCGCCCCGAAGTGGACGGCAGTCGCATCGGCGTGCACGGCAGCAGTCAGGGGGGCGCCCTGACAATCGTCACCGCGGCGCTCCGGCGCGACGTCATCACGTGCGGCGCCGCGGGAGCGCCGTACCTGTGCGGCTTCATGGACGCCGCGTCGTTGACGCACTCGTGGCCATACCAGGAGATCAACGATTACTTGCGCCTGTATCCCGAGCGGGAGGCTCAGGTGCGCGAGACGCTCAACTACTTCGACGGCATCAACTTCGCGCCGCGGATCACTGCCCCCATGCTGGTGTACATCGGCCTGAACGACGACGTCTGCCCACCAGAAACGGGCTACGCCGTCTACAAGGCCATTGGCGGGCCGAAAGAGCTGCACGCGCAGCCGCGGTCCGCGCACGACGCCGGCCGCTTCTGGGTGATGCCGAAGGTCGCGGCGTTCCTGGCGAAGCACCTGAAGCCAGCAACGACCTCCCACCACCCCGAGCCGACGGTTGGATAGGAAGCAGCATGAGTCAGACTGAAACCCGGCGCCCGGCCGACTTCGACGCCTACTGGGACGCGGTCGACAGGGAGCTGGCGCGGTATCCGACGGCGCCGACGCTCGAACGACTGGCGCTTCCCTCGGACGAGTTCTCGACGGTCTACGCGCTGCGGCTCACGAGCATCGGACCGTACCGGATCTTTGGCTACGTGAGCGTGCCACCGGGCGGTGGCCCGTTCCCGGGCCTGCTGGCTGCGCCGCACTACGGCAGCGTCAACCACCTGCCGCACCTGGACGATCGTCAGCGCTACGTCACGCTGATCCTGATGCATCGTGGGCAGCGTCTGGCCGATCAGCCATTCGCCGCGGCCTACCCGGGCGTACTGACGCTCGGCATCGACGATCCCGCCACGTACGTCTACCGCGGCATCGTGGCTGACTGTTTGCGGGGCGCCGAGTTCTTGCAGTCGTTGCCATCGGTCGACGCCAGCCGCGTAGCGATCACTGGCGATGACCTCGCGCTGATCACGGCCGCGCGTCGGCCCGGGTTCGCAACTGTCCAGGCGGCTGGCCTGACGTTTTACCGCCTGATGCAGGCGCGCGAGCGCAGTGAGGCGTACCCGGTTGAGGAGATCAACGATTACCTGCGCGCAAATCCGGACCGACGTGAGGCCGTCGCGCGCACACTCGCGTATTTTGACCCGTGCCACCACGTGGCGGGCATCACGGCGACCACGTTGCTCAGCGTCGGTTCGGGCGGGCTTACGGGGCACGAGTGGCACCAGCCGCTCGTCAATGCCTTCAGCGCGCCGGTCGAGGAGTACGTGCTGTCGCACGAAGGCGCCACCGACCACGACTGGGTGGACGCCTGGATGGCCGGGCGCCTCGGCGCGGAGCCGAAGCCGCGGCTCTGGAAGGTGGCATAACTCCAGGCGCGGCTCATAGCGTGGTCAATACCAAGACCGATCGGATTTTCTCACATTTCGGTGACACCACCGGTAATGACGGATACCGCCGCGAATTCGGCATTCTCAGCAAACCAACATGAGCAACTTGCAGCGGTGGTGGCTATCTCCCCCGCGAGCCGGCCTGCACCGCCTGATCAATCCATGGGAATACCGCCACCTCCGGACTTTGGGGTTCACGCGTATTGCCGGTGGCAGCGTCGCGGCAGCCGCGGGCGTCGTGTGCCTCGCATGCGGCGTCTACGGATGGGCGGCCTTCTTCCTGGTTATAGCGGGGCTGAATCTCGCGGGTGGCTGTTGGTACATCACCATTGCCCGCTCCACATCTACCTGAACCTGGGCCATCGGCGTACCATCTGGCATCACCAGAAATATGACTTCCGTGATCGCGCCTGAACGGGCCCAACAACTGAAGCGGGACGCGTGCGAAAGGATCGACGCGCGCTCGGC
>JAFAOS010000430.1 GCA_019247515.1 Chloroflexota bacterium
AGAAGTTGATGACCGCCTCCTGCATCGCGACCTCGATGCGCTGGCCGCGACCCGTGCTCTGGCGCTGGTAGAGGGCGGCCAGGATGCCAATCGCGGTGTGCAGACCGGTGCCGGTATCGCCAATGGTCGGTCCGGGCTTGAGCGGACGGCCGTCAGCTTCACCGGTCGTGCTCATGGCACCCCCGACCGCCTGGGCGATCATGTCGAAGGCAAGATGGTTTTCGTACGGGCTGCCCTTGGAGAAACCCTTGATCTGGGCGTAAACGATGCGCGGGTTGAGACGGCTGACCTCGTCGTAGCCAAAGCCGAGCCGCTCGATGGTGCCCGGACTGTAGTTTTCGACGAACACGTCCGCCTGCTGGATCAGCTTGCACAGCATCTCGCGGCCGCGCGGGTCCTTCAGATTGCAGGTGACGCTGCGCTTGTTCGCGTTGAGTAGCAAGAAGTAATAAGAATCGACGCCTTGCCGCTCGGACGACGCGCCGCGGCCCTGGTCGCCGCGCTTGGGCTCTTCGACTTTGATCACGTCCGCGCCGAGCCACGCCAGCGTCTCGGTGCACGAGGTCCCCGCCTCGAACTGCGTCAGGTCAACAACGCGCACCCCAGCCAGCGCCGGGTGGCCGCTCAACTCGGTCGGCTGCACGCCGGCCAGTGTACGAGCGCGTTCGTAAAACCGTAAGCAGCTTGTAGCGCGGGCAGCCCGATCGGGGCGGTCGCGCGGCGCTAGGGTGTGAGCGTGGCCCGACCCGCGCCGCCATCCGACGATGGCTCGCCGGCGCGGCTGATCGCCACGATGGTCGGCATCGTCGGCATCCTGCTGCTGGGTAGTCTGGCCTGGTCGGCGGTGGGCGCGCTGGTCTCGGCGGCGGGCGCCGCGGGCTCGGCGCTGTCGTCGGCCAACGCCGGGCCGCCAACGCTGGCGCCCGTCGTGGCCGTGACGCCCGTTGGAGCGGACAACACGGCGGTCTTGGCCTCCGACACGCCAGCGGAGGCCGCCGCCACGGGGACCACCTCGTCCAGCACGCCAGTGACAGCCGTCCCCGGTGCGAGCATGGGGTCCGCCACGCCGGGTGCGGCCGCCGCCACCGGAACCCCGCGGTCACTCGCGTCCGGGCCCGCCACATCGGCGCCGATCGCTCGGGTGACGTCAACACCCGCCCCACCCGCGATAGGGGCGGCAGCGACCGTCACCGAGGTCGCCACCACCACCACTTCGACTCCCGCGCCCACGTCTGCCCCGACGGCGCTCGCCAATGGCCGCAACCCCTGGATCCTGCTGCCGCTCCCGGAGCCCGGCGCCCGCGTCACCCCTGGCCAGGTCATGATCGAAGCCCGCGGACGCGGCGACGCGCCCATCAAAGCCATGCGCCTCGAACTCGACGGCGCCGCGCTGCCTGTCGCCCTCGAGCAGCGCAGCGATTCCACCTGGCGCGGTTCGACCAGCGCCCGCGTCGCGGCCGGCGCCCACAATGTCCGCGCGAGCGTCACCGACGCCGCCGGGCGCAGTGGCAGCTACCGCTGGTCGTTCACGGCGAGCGCTGCGCCCGGTCCCTGACGGGCGCAATCTCCATCAGCGCAACCGTTGGCTCGCTCGGCAACGACGTCGCCGTAATCGACAGCCGACTGCGCGGCGCCGCCTCCGTGGCCCCCAGCTCCTTGCAGAACCGATCCACCTGATCCAGCACCACCTGGCCGCGCGTTTCGTCGGTCGCGTAGTGCATCGGGACGATCAGCCGCGGCTCCACCTGCGCCACCACGCGCGCCGCTTGCTGAGCGTCGATCGTGCAGTTGCCGCCGACAGGCACCAGCAGCACGTCGGCGTCCTTGATGTGGGCCAGCTCGTCGGTGTTGAGCGGGGCGTTCGCCAGATCGCCCAGGTGGCAGAAGGTCAGGTCTTCGACCTGAATGATGAACGCCGTGTTTTTCGGGGCCGCGCTCGGCATCGCCCCGCCTTGCGGACGCGAGGTGCGTATGCCCCAGATCAACGCGCCGCCGATCTCGTATTCACCCGGCCCGCGCAGGACATGCGGCCCGCCGTCGACACCGGACAGCCCGGCGTGGTGCGGGTGGTCATTCGAGATCGTCACGACGTTGGCACTCGTCGCCAGCGGCGCGTAGCCGAAGTCGTCCGCCTCGTAGGGATCCATCAGGATCGTGACGTCACGCCCACGCAACCTGAAACACGCGTGGCCGAGCCAGGAGAGATCCACGCCTGAGTCTAGCAATCATCGGCGGCCGTTCTTACCCCTTCCGTGCAGCGGACTGGTACAACCGCGGGGTCAAGATGAAGCGCATCCGCATCTTTCTGTCCCTGCTGGTGCTGGCCTGCGGACTCACCGCCGGTGGCGTCGTCCCATCCGAGGTCGCGGCCGCGGCGCCGGTCGCGATGGTGCCCGCCGCGACGGTCGAGGATGCCGCGACCCAGGATCAGACGTTCGCGGGTGCGTACAACCTGTTGCTGGACCACTACGTGCACTCGCTCGACACGGCCGCCCTGCTACGGGCCGCCTGGGACAACCTCTCTAAAGAAGCCGATGGCAAGGCCGTGGCGCCGGGTCCGAGTCCCACGTTCGTCGGCGACCGCGCCGCCGACCTGCAGTCGATGCGCAACGCGCTGGCGGCCTACCTGGCGATGCCCAACAGCAGTCCGGATGGCTTCACCGCCGCGTACGCCTTGATCCGTGGCATGGTGCGCTTCGTCGACGAAAACCACACCTACTTCCTCGATCCCCAGCAGTACCACGACTATCAGTCGTGGTCGCGCGGCGACAACACCTACGTCGGCGTCGGCGTCAGCGTGAGCTCCCGCGATTCACAACCCCGCATCGTCGAGGTGTACGACGGCACGCCGGCCCAGCAGGCTGGCCTCCGGGCCGGCGACGTCCTGGTCAGCATCGACGGCCAGAGCGTGGACGGCATGGCGCTCGACGAGATGACGGGGCTCGTGCGCGGGCCGGCCGGCTCGAGCGTGCAGATAGTGGTCCGCCGCGGGGACGATCCCGAAGAGATTCCGTACACCGTCCAGCGCGCCGAGATCCACCTCCAGTTCGTCAAGGACAAACTGGTCCAGGACGACATCGGCTACCTCATGCTCCGCGGATTTCCGGAGCCATCGGTCATCGACTCGATCGAGCAGGACATCGCCTCGTTCCAGACCGAGGGGGTCCACGGCCTGGTTCTCGATCTGCGCGGCAACTCGGGCGGACGCATCGACGTGGGCACGCGCCTGTTGGGTGATTTTCTGCCGAATGGCACCTCGATCTACCAGGAGATCGATCGCAACGGTCACGACAGTACGCACGCCACGCATGGCAGCAGTCAGTACGAGATGCCGCTGGTCGTGCTGGTCGACGGCGGGACTGCGTCCATGGGCGAGATTTTTGCCTCAGCCGTGCAGGAGCATGGCGCGGCGACGATTCTTGGCTCGAATACGTCGGGCAGCGTGGCGGCGGCGCAGGTCTTCGGATTGCCGGATGGCTCGGCGCTGCAGGTCACGGTGTTCGACATCCTGGCCGCGGATGGCAAGCCGTTGAACAAGGTAGGCGTGGCTCCGGACGAGGTGATCGCGTCGGACCCGAGCGCGGTCGCCAACGGCAGCGACCCCGTGCTGACGCGCGCCGTATCGATCCTGCAAGACGAGATCGCCGCCAACAGCGGGGCATAAGCCAGAGTCTTTTTTCCCCAGAGGGGACCCATGGGGAATCCCCTCGACCCACCCCCACCATTCGGCCTGCCCCGCCAGGGCGATGAACCCGTCTCCGTATGGGGTCCCCTCTGGGGAATCACCTCGACCCTCCCCTACCATTCAGCCTGCCCCGCCGGGGCGATGAACCCGTCTCCGTATGGGGTCCCCTCTGGGGAATCACCTCGACCCTCCCGTAGGATTCGGCCTGGCCCGCCGGGTCGATGAACCCGTCTCCGTATGGGGTCCCCTCTGGGGAATCACCTC
>JAFAOS010000444.1 GCA_019247515.1 Chloroflexota bacterium
GCCGCATACCACCGCCGTCACGACGTACCTACTGCTGGACGTCGCAGGTACCTGGCCAAGGTCCCCACTCAGGTGACGCGTCACTGCTCCAACCCGGATTAGCGTCAAGTCATCAATTGGAGCGGTACAGCCGCACAGAGGGAGATCGGTGGTGAAGCACCTGCTCATCCGCATCGAGATGGACGATTACGATCGTTGGCTCGCCGCGCATTATCAGCACACCGAAGACCGCAAGTCGTATGGGATGATGGACGGGCCGGTGTACCGAGACATCGACAACGCCAACGCGGCCATGTTCCATATCCGCACCGAGAACCTCGAGCGGGCCATGCAGTGGTTCCGTTCGGACGTGTTCAAGGAAGCAAGTCATCGCGCCACGGTGCGGGGTCGCGAGTTCTATATCGCTGACTACGGCGTTGCGACCACCACCCCTGTCGCCGCCGGATGATGCGAACTCGCAGCCGTACGAAACCGACAGCAGGGAACTGATGACCTTGGCTGACAAAACGGCCGTGTCTGGACAGCGGCCGACTCTTGACGAAAGGCACGGCGCGTGACTGCACACTCCGGTACGTTCGCGGCGAGCCGCCGCACCTTCCTCGCCGCCGCGGCCGCAGCCGCCATCACACCCACCAGCGCTGCTCTCCTGGGCGCCACCACCGCCGCCGCGGCTTCAGGTGGCCTGCCCAATTACGCACCGATACCCGCGGAGGCGTTCGGGCCCGCACTCAACGCGGACGGCTACTTCGTTGGCCGCATCGACGACAACCTGTACTGGGTGACGGACGCGTTCTACCAGGCCATGTTCCTCACGACCCGAACGGGCGTTGTCCTCGTCGATGCACCGCCGACCATCGGACAAAACTTGCTGCGCGCCATCGACGCCGTCACGCGGGGCAACGGCCGGCCCAGCAAAGTCACCCACCTGGTCTACTCACACTCCCATGCCGACCACATTGGAGCATCCTCCTTGTTGGGGCCTGATGTGGTGCCCATCGGCCATCGCGAGACCCGGCGGCTGCTCCTCCGCGACGATGATCCCCATCGGCCCGCACCCAGCGTCACGTTCGATGAGACGTATGCCCTGGAGGTCGGGGGTGAGCAGTTGCAGCTCGCGTATCACGGGCCCAAAGGATTACGAATCCTTTGACATTTGCTGACGTCTTGACGTGAACGGGGTAAGGGCGCGCAAGAGAGCCTGGTTGTCGGCGCCTTCTGAGCCGCAGTCCGGCCAATTCTGAAGAATTACGACAGATAATTCTGAAAGTCACACCATCGCGTTGACCCGGAAACGCCGTCGACAGTCACGCGCCGTGGTCATGGGCACGCCCAGCCGCTCGGCGACCGGACGCAAACCGAGACCGTTCGTGATGCTGAGCGCCAGCGCGTGGCCAATCACCCACACCTCGTCCAGTCGCCGCTCGAGCAAGAACTCCGGCAACAGCGCGTGCGAGCGTCGGCACCTCGAGCAGCGGCAACGCCGAATCCACAACCGCTCAGAGCCAGGCACACGTACCCAGCGCCAGTACCCACCCCATCCGCTCAGCCGCTGCTCGCACTCTGGACATGCCTGCTCGCCCACCTCGATCTGCTGCCCCAGCGCTACATAGGTGGACACGTCGAGTTGGCATCGCCATACGATCGACAAGGGTGGTTCTGGCACCCCTGAGCCCTTCTGGCGGTCGCTAGGCTGGGAGGGCTCCTTCTTTGGTTGACCGTATGATCGCGCCCGGCGTTATCCCCGTGCCGAACTACCCACCTTCACTCCACAGCAACCACGACCATGATGATCCTGGCTACCACACCGTCACCAAAGAGCGTCGCCGAAACCCCCCTGTCGCACGTCAGCCGGCTGCCCCAACCCTCTGGCGATCCGTGGCCCCCAAGGCGCCATCAACAGCTCCCGCCACGCCGCCGCGACCCGCTCCCCATACGCCGCCGCGCTCCGCCTGCGGCTCGCAGCAGGCTCCCGCTACCTCTGGAACACGGCACGACTGAGCGCTGCCAGCACGCGCGTCCGCAACCCCCTCGTCGGAACCTCCCGAGCCCCGCCGCACCCTCACATTCTGCCTCTCCCCGAGGAGAAGAACTTTCCGTTGACCCCCGCTGCGCCAGCCTTGCCTAGCCCGTGGTCTGCAACCCCGCCGCGATCCCATTGATCGAGTGGTGAATCGCCTCCAGCACGTCCGCATCCCGATCGCCCTCGCGGTACCGCCGCAGCAAGGCAAGCTGCGCCACATGCAGTGCATCCACATACGGATTCCTCAGCTTGATCGAGCGTGCCAGCACCGGCGACCGCTCCAGCAATTCGCCCTGCCGCGTGACCGCCAGGACGCTCTGAACAGACAGTTCGTACTCGCCCAGGATCGCGTCGAACACGCCAGCATCGGAGGCCAGTGTGGCGTAGCGTCGCGCCGTCGCCACATCCGCCGTCCCGAGCGACAGCTGCGCATTGTCGAGCGCGCTCGCAAAAAACGGCCATTCGCGGTACATCGCCTGCAGTCGCTCCAGCCCGCCAGATTCGATCTCGCCAGACAACGCGGTGCCGAGCCCGAACCACCCGGGCAGGTTCATGCGTGCCTGCGTCCACGAGAACACCCACGGGATGGCCCGTAGATCCTCCAGCTCCGGTAGCGCATCGCCAGCCGCCGCGCGACTGACCGGCCGTGACGCCAGATTCAAGGTCGCCAGCTCGGGAAACGGCGTCGCCGCGTGGAAGAAGGCCATGAACTCGGGAACATCGCGCGTCATGCGCGTATACGCCTCGCGAGAACGATCGGCCAGCTGCTGCATGAGCGCGATCCACTCCGCCGCAACATCCGAGGCACGGACCCGGGCTGAGGACAGCAGCAGCGCATGGATGACCTGCTCCAGGTGCCGCTCGGCAATGGCCAGGCTGCTGTAGCGAGCGAAGATGACCTCACCCTGTTCGGTGATCTTCAAGCATGGCGAAGCCGCCGAGCTGGGCCGCGCCATGATCGCTCGATACATCGGTCCGCCACCCCGCCCGACCGCGCCGCCGCGGCCGTGAAACACCACCAGCTCGACCCCGGCGCTCGCAGCCGCTTCGGCCAGCGCCTGCTGCGCCCGATACGTGCCCCAGGTCGCTGCCAGGTAGCCACCGTCCTTGTTGCTGTCCGAATAGCCGACCATCACCTGCTGGCGGTTGCCGCGTGCCCGAACCGCGCGTCGATACGCCGGCGAGTCCAGCATGCGCGTGAGAATCTGTCCGCAGTCGCGCAGCTCCGTGATTGTTTCGAACAGGGGCACCACATCCAGCCCACACGCTTCGCGATCCACCAGTCCCGCCTCGCGCGCCAGCACCAGCACCGCTAGTGAGTCGCTCGGGGCACGCGCCATCGAAATGACGCACGTGTGCGCGCCGGTTGGCCCGTTCAGTTGCTGGATGTCATGGATCGCCTGGAACGTATCGAGCACTTCGCGCGTCTCGGGAGTGAGCGCCTCCGCCGGCAGCGCCAGCGGGCCGTCAGTTTCAAGCCGTATCTCGAGCGCCCGCATGCGCTCCGCCTCTGGCATCTCCAGGTAGCCCGGCTTGCCGCCGATGGCCAGCAGCTCCGCAACGGCGGCGGCGTGGCGCCCCGCATGCTGGCGCACTTCGAGCTCGGCCACCGCGAAGCCGAAAGCCTCAACGCGGCGTCGCAGGTCCCGCAACCCGCCGTCAGCGATGCGCTCGCCATGGAACGCGTTCAGGCTGTCGGCCACCAGGTCGAGATCGTCCAGGAGCTGCGTGGCCGACGTGTACCCGCCACTGCCCCCAACATCCGCCCGCCGCAAACGCTCAGCGATCAGTCCCAGTTTGCGGCGGTACGGCTCGTCGCGCCATTGCGCCACGGGCTGCACCCCGAGCGCCTGCCGATCCTGCTCGAGCGAGACTTGCAGTGCCTCCGAGCAGCCAACCAGGTGCCCTGCGATGCTCAGGTCGCGTCCGAGCTGCTGGACTTCGTCGCGGTACCGGCGCAACACTGCCGAACGCGCCAGGCGCGCCGCCGCGCGAGTGACCTCCGGCGTCACTGCGGGGTTGCCATCCCGGTCGCCGCCGACCCACGAGCCGAACTGGATGCGTACATCAGCCTGTGCCCGCGCGCGGTCCTCTACGGCGCCACGGACTGCCGCGTCGACGGCGCGCTGCACGGACGGCAGCACGTCGTACACGGTCCCCACGAGCACGTACAGGACGCTCTGCACCTCGTCGAGCACTGTTGGCCGTTCGGAGCGTGCCTCCGCCGTCTGGCAGATGAGCGTGATCCGCTCCCGTAGCCCGTCGAGCACTCGCTGCCGTTCGCGCGGCGACGCACGCGGATCATTGAGCTGCTCGATCAACTGCTCAGCTTTTTCCAGTTGATGCAGCAACGTCCGTCGGCGCGCCTCAGAGGGATGCGCTGTCAGCACCGGGTGGACCTCCAGCCGCTCCAGCAGGTCGTCCAGCTCGGTTGCGGCCCCGTCGGCCGAGAGCTCTTCCACCGCCGCAGCGACCGACTCGTGAAGCGGCGCCGCGCTCGCCCGCTCCCGGTCGCGCAGCGTGCGAACTCGATGGTGCTGCTCGGCCAGGTTGATGAGGTGGAAGTACGTGCTGAAGGCGCGCACGAGCTGCATCAGCCGCCGCGTCGACTGCCGCTCCGCCCACTGGAGCAGCTCGCGCCCCGAGCCGCGCCCCGACCGCAGCTCGATCGCCGCTGTCCGCACATGCTCGACGTCGCGGAACAGCTCATCCCCGCCCTGCTCGCGCAAGACGTCGCCCACGAGTTCGCCGAGCAGCCGCACATCATCCCGCAGCGTGTCGATCGGCTCGGCTCTGACAACCATGCCTCTCGCGCAAGTATGGCTTAGCAGAGTCCGTTCCGTTGGAGGTGCCATCCGGAGCGCAGGGGCGATCCGCAGCCTGCCGCAAGAGGCGGACCCTTCGTCGTGCCCGCGTGGGACGGCAGCCCGCAGCCTGACCTGGTTGAGCTGCTCCTCGATCAGCTCAACCTCGGCGGTGTTGCGGCGGCGCCCGCTCAATCGGCGACGCGATCGACGACGCGTGCACGTCGGACGACAGCCGTGGCCGTGACCGGGATTCGTCGATTCCGCCCTCAACTTTCGCTTTTGCCGTTCGTCACTGGTCGACATAACTCGACATGCTGGTCAGGTTCGTAGCGAACCGGGTTCAGTCCGACGCGGATACCCGCGGCGCGTGGGCGCGAGCCGCGGCGCGCAGCGTTGCGCGATCAGAGGTGGCGTAGATGCGTTTGGTCGTCGCGGGACTGGCGTGGCCGAGCAGATCCTGAACGACGGACAGGTTTGCGCCATTGTTCAGGACCGTGCGCGCGAAATGATGCCGCGTATCGTGGGTGTGCAGTGCCCGGGCGAGCCCAAGGAATTTCGGATCAGCTGCTTCCGCTTGCCTCGCCAACTGCTTGACGATGTGCCACACCGTCCACGGACTGAGTCGGTCATTCCGTCGCCGTCGATTGCCATGTGAGACGAACACCCACCGCCGCTGGTCCGCAGGACCCCGGGCCTCCACATAGTCGGCGATCGCCGCCACGGCCGCGGCATCCAGAAAGATGGTGCGTTCACGGTCGCCCTTGCCGCGGATGTCGGCCTCGCCAGCGTTAAGGCTGCCCAGGACGTCAGCGGTCTCGAGCGCCGTGGCTTCCTCCCGCCGCAGCCCGGAGCAGTACAGCGTGAGCACCAGGGCGCGGGCACGCAGCGCTTCCAGGCGCGCCGTGTCGCGTGCACCGTCGGAGGCTGGCAGCGGCTGTGAGGCGACCCACCGAACAAAGGCGTCGATGCGCGGATCGACCTTGCGGCGCAGGTAGTCGCCACGCGCCAGCGACTCGCGCAGGCCCAGGCGCAGCTTCTCAAGCGAGACGCTGGCAGGCAGACGCTCCTCGATCAACAGTTGACGTAACAGCGCGCTATGGCGTAGGCGTATGTGGCCGCGGTGCGTTCGGTCAGTTCGCCACGGCGATGATCCAGGCCCCAGCGATAGAAGGCCGCCAAAACATTCGGCGGCAACCGGTCCCAGCCCTCGCTGGCCGGATCCACGCCGGCGTCCACGGCGAACCGGCGGAAGGCTTCGTAGGCGTCCCGGTACAACTTGCGCGTGGTCTCCTTACGGCCGGCGAGCGTGCCGTTGCTCCGTCCGTCGCCGAGGCAGAACGCTGCGCCGGCGTCGATGCTGTCGGACGGTGTCGTGCCGAGTGACGGCCGCCGCTTGCGCCGACCAATCCGGTGCGAGATCTCGGCGTGCGCTGATTCCTTCGGTGGAACTACTCGGCGACGGACGCGCCGATGGTTCTGTGGAGCGATCACGCCTACACTCCTCCTCAGTGTATCTAACCATATTACCCTTAGCTTGGATAGATTGCGGCGGCGGCAGCATCGCGGGCGTTGGCGAACAACGCCACGATCTGAGAAGAACATACGAGCGACCCACTCGTTGGGGGAACTTCCGGCTACTCAGCGAAGAGGTCGTCGTACGCTGACCAGAGCGCCTTCAGATCGAGGCTGAACCCAGGTAGCACCGTCTGATCGGTAAAGACGTCCGAGGTCACCTCAGGCTCGGCGCGGTCCACGGCGAAGACATATGCGGTGTGCGTTCGCGGGTCGATCAACAAGCCGAGCAGCACGCCGTCACTGAGCCAGTCATTCATCTTCTCCATGAGCTCGCCAAGATCGTGCGTCTCGGAGCGGACCTCTATGACGAACTCGGGAGCTATGGGCAGGATCGCGCGCCGCTGCCGCGGCGGAATGTCGTGCAGGCGACCGTGGGAGATCCAAGCGGCATCGGGCACGCGTCGTCCCACTCGCTGGAGGTGGTACATGGCCGAGGACTCGGTGACGTAGCCGCCATGGGTTTCAGCCCAAGCGTCCAACTGACGAATGATGCGCGCGTTGATCGGGCCGCTGCTCCAGCCAGTCGGCGACATGATGCTGACGACTCCGTGCGCGTCGCTCGCTATCTGAAATCCTTCGAGGAGCGGCTGGTTGGCCCAGCGCAGGAAGGCTTCGTCGTCGGCGAGATCGGGCCGAAATTGGCGGATTTCAACAGGACGCAGTTCATCCAGCACGACAAGAGCGCGCTGAACATCATCGCGGGCTACGCTCATGATGACCTTTCGCCACCCTCGGCCCGCGTCGGTTGCATTTCCGCTCGACAGTATACGAGTCGCCATGCAACACGCCGCAGCACATCGGTGTGGGCGAGTTGACCAGTGAGTATCGGCAGACTGATGTGCCGCGCCATCCAGGTCAACGAGCGGGGCGTGACACCTGACGTAAGTGCACCGCCGGCCAGCGGCCAACGTCGTAGCCTACCGCTGGCACGCATCTCTCGGCGTGTCTATCTCAGCTTGGATAGATGCCCGAGGCGAGTTGGCTCGGGCTGTGCATGGACATGGCAGGCGCACCCAGGTCATCGCGCGCCCTCATCGCCGCAGCGGGCACAATCC
Organism: Chloroflexota bacterium; assembly: GCA_019247515.1. Taxonomy (GTDB): domain Bacteria; phylum Chloroflexota; class UBA6077; order UBA6077; family CF-72; genus CF-72. The sequence goes on from JAFAOS010000444.1 coordinate 7,458, forward strand.
CTTCCAGGATCAGGGAGCGAAGCGCCGCGGCGGGATCAATGTGGTTTGCTGCTCGTGGCCTTCGCGCGGCCGCGGATGGCATGGCGCGGCTGCGGAGCCTGGGATGTCGAGGCATGCGCATTTGCTTTTGGATGTTTATTGTTGACCGATGTCGATCCTCAGCACTGACGCGAGGCCCATCACCTCGCCGGCACCCGGCTGTTCCACCGCGCACCCCGGGTGCTACGTTCCGGAGCCAGATGACCCGCCTGCGCTACCCATTTGCCGAGAT
>JAFAOS010000059.1 GCA_019247515.1 Chloroflexota bacterium
CTTGCTGGCATGTGGCGCTACATCAGCGGCAAGCGTCGGTTGCTCCCCGACGACTTCAGCCAAGCCCAGATCGACCACATCACGCGGATCTTTCAACCAAATATTGCGCTCTATGGTTTCGCGATCGTGCTCGCGTTGGTCCTCCCCCAGATCGCCGCCGCCCTCTTTCTGATTATCGCTGTGGTCGGCTTCATCCGCACCGCGTAGCGAGCGCTCTGAGCCGACGCCTGCGCCGCATATGCGCGCCGCCGGGGACGCGGCTGTCCGTGGAACCCAAGTCGGACCGTTGCACGGCGCGACACAGTCTCGGTTCCGTCCCGACCGTGGTATCTGATACAGCCAGAACCCGAGCCGGTCGAGCGCGGCATGCCGAGCCGCAGCACCGCTTCCCCTACGCGAGCAGTACGGTCCGCGTCGCTGATCTCGTCGCTGCTTCGGACGACAACCACTCGTCCCAGCGCCGGCGCGAGGCTGCTCATAGGACATGCTGTGGTTGCCTCGACCGCCGCCGGGAGAGGGCCACTATTGCTTGCCCTTTAGTGGAGGGCCTGCCAAAGACCAGCCCGTCCCGACGGTGGTGAGGTGCCGCAAGCGGCAACAGGACGTAGCCCCTGGTTGAGGGCCTTGTCTATGAGCACCCGCAACGGTACCTCCGGGTTGGGGCGCTGTGAAGGCGATCTGATTGAAGGAGGCGGAGATGGCGTGTCGGTACGCCGGGATCGACTGGGCGTCGGAGGAGCACGAGGTGCTGGTGGCCGATGAGGCGGGCGCGGAGGTGTTGAGCGCAACCTACGGGCACGACGAAAAGGGCGTGAGCGCGCTGTGCCGGATGCTGGTGCGGATGGAGGTCGGGCTGGTCGCGATCGAGCGACCCGACGGGCTGCTGGTGGAGCGGCTGCTTGATGCGGGGCTGCGGGTGCTGGCGCTGCATCCGAACAAGGTCGCGGCCGCGCGTGACCGCTTCCGGGCTGCGCGCGGGAAGTCCGATCGGTTCGACGCGTTCGTGCTCTGCGAGCTGGCGCGGACCGACCATCATCGCTTCCGGGTGCTCGAGCCTGACTCAGATCAGACCAAAGCGATCCGGGCGCTGACCCGCGCAAGGGAGGATCTCGTCCAGGCGCGCACCGGCCTCGTCAACCAGCTGCGCGCCGAGCTGGAGCGGTTCTGGCCCGGGGCGCTGCGGCTGTTCAGCCACATGGACGCAGAGATCCTGCTCGCGTTCCTTGAGCGCTACCCCAGCCCCGCGGATGCGCACGGCCTGGGCGTGGCGAGGATGCACGCGTTTCTGAAGCGCGAGCGGTATTCGGGCGGTCAGCACCCGACCGCGCTGATGGCCAAGCTGCGCAGCGCCCCACGCGCGCGGGTCGGCGCGCTGGAGCTCGCTGCCCGCCGCCGGCTGGTGCTCGGCTTCGTGGCGATGATCCGGACGCTGAACGCGCAGATCAAGGATCTCGAGCGGGAGATCCGCACGCAAGTCCGTGCGCATCCCGATGGTCAGATCTTCCTCTCGCTGTTCAAATCGCCGGCCAGCGTGATCACGGCCGCGGAGTTGCTGGCCGAGATCGGCGACTGCCGTGAGGGCTACCCCACCCGGGACGCGCTCGCCGCCGACGCCGGCCAGGCCGCCGTCGCCAAGGAATCAGGCAAATCGAAGACCGCCAGCTTCAGGCGGGCGTGCAACAAGCGCTTGCGCGTTGCGTTCTGCCGGCTGGCGGACAGCAGCCGCCATTGGCACCCCTGGGCCCAGGACCTCTACGCCCAAGCCCGCCAGCGCGGCCACGAACACCCCCGCGCGGTCCGCACCCTCGGACGGGCCTGGTGCCGGGTGGTCTGGCAATGCTGGCGCAACCACACCCCATACGACCCCGCGCAACATCGCGCGCTGAAACGCCACATCACCGTGACCATCCCGAGCTCGTCGGGCCCCGTTCCCGACCTCGCTGCCACCCAGCGGATGGCTGGCACGGCTGTCACCCAACGGGCGGCCCGAACGGGCCGAGCGCGACGCGCTTGACGGCAAGCCGACATCCGCTATCTCACTCCAGTGTTGACACAGGACGTCTTGACAGCAAGCCACCAACCGCTAACTCACGGGAGGTTGACACAGGACGTCTTCGGCGACCACCGCGGCGGCGAACCCGCTCGCGGGCCTACGGTTCTACGTGGACCCCCAGTCCACCGTCGCCCAGCTCGTCCCTCAGTACCCGCTGGAGGTGATCGCCAGTCAGCCCGGGGTCGCCCGGTTCGGCTCGTTCTCCTGGTCGGACCCGAAAACCGCCGGCACAACTACCTGGCCAGGGCACACCAAACCGACCCTGTTGCCCTTCGCCTTCCAGCCCTTGGATGGCGTCCCCAACTGGCATACCCCATGAAAGCGACTAAATTGTACCGACTTGGCTGAGGTTGGACGGGTGATGACTTATCCGCGCGGAAGTAACTGTCTGGAACAGAATTCGTGTACTGTTCCCGGCAGCCATTCTCCACCAGGCGGGTACGGTTTAGTCGCGTCCATGGGATAAGCATGCTGGGGTCGCCATCCAAGGGTTGGAAAGGGGACGCGCGGGACTTGAGCGTGCCCCAGCTGCTTGCGCGCCGACGGCGATTGGCGGCCAGATTGTTCGAGCCGGAGCGGACGTTGCGTGGCGTGCTGCTTTCCTGGGCAGGCGTTGCTCGAACCCTGGAGACGACATCTGCCCTCCTGGCGTTATATCGCGGGTGCCGTCTGGTAAGTACGACAGGTGTGGTCACGGGGCCGGCCGGAACGGTGGCCGCGGGTTGACGTGGTAGTATACCAGTGACCGCTGCGTCAGTTGGCGACGCAGCAAGAACTCCGACGAATGGGCGAGTACCGTTGAGGCTCGTTGAGATGGTGGTGCCACATGACGTGATGGATACTTTCGACGGCACGCACGCGCGCGTGTTCACGGAGACCTCGGGTCGGCCATGAGACCTCCGACCAGGCACGGCGCGTCGCGACCGCCAGCCGCGCGCAGTCGTCGCTCGGCAACGACGGCGAGCATTGAGGAGAAGGAGCTGGCACCGGCCCGCTATGAGTATGGCGGGGACGAGTTTGTCTTCGTCGAGCTCAGCGAGGAGATGAGCTTTCGCGCGAACTTCAAGGCGAGGGCGATGCTCGAGACGCTGAAGCAGCGGGCGTTGCCGGGCATCATCGACCTTTGTCCAAACAGCACTTCCTGCCTGATCCGCTTCGATCCGGACGAACTGAGGCCACACCAGCTTCTACGCGAACTCGAGTCGATCGAGGCGGGGCTTGGGAATCTGGCCGACTTACACTTCCGGGCTCGGGTAATTGACGTCCCGATTCTGTATGACGATCCCTGGAGCACGGAGTGCCTCCTGCACTACCGCGATCGCCACCAGGATCCCGGGAGCACCGATCTCGAGTACATGGCTCGGATGAACGGCTTCCGGACGGTGGCCGATCTCATCGAGGCGCACGCCGCCGCTCCGTACCTGGTCATGGGGGTAGGTTTCACTCCTGGATGCTACTGGTCGGTAGCAATGGCCCCCCGCGAGGAGATCATCGTGACGCCAACTTACATCCGGCCGCGACTCGATACGCCTGAGCGTGCCTTCTCGCACGGAGGGTGCTTCGCGGCGATCTACCCTTCGCCGGGCCCCGGCGGCTATCAGCTGATCGGGATGGCGCCGGCGCCGATCTTCGATGCCAAGCAGAGGCTGGCGGACTTTTCGGATTCGCCGGTGTTCACGCGCACCGGCGACATCTTCAAGCACCGACCGATTGACCGCGACGAGTTTGACCTGCTACGGGCAGCGGTCGCGGCGGGAAGCTTCCGATACCACATTCACGAGTGTGACTTTGAACCGGGCAAGCTCCTTGAAAGCCCGTCAAGGTACAGCGCGGAGGTACTGGCGGCACTCTATGGCGGTTGAGGTGCTCCACGGAGGGCTGATGACGACGGTGCAGGACGCCGGGCGGCACGGGCTTTACAGCCAGGGTTTTCCGCCGTCCGGTGCGATGGACGACTTTTCGTTTCGGGTGGCGAACCTCCTGGTCGGCAACGACGAGAACGCCGCCGCCCTCGAGGCGACATATATGGGCCCGCGGCTGCGGTTCCGGGAGACCCGGACCATCGCGTTGACCGGCGCGGACATGCCTGCGCAGGTTGACGGGTTGCCGCGTCCCGCGTGGGAGGCGTTCGAGGTCAACGCCGGCGAGACGCTTACGTTCGACTACCTCAAAGGCGGCGCCCGCACCTACATCGCCGTGGCCGGCGGCTTTGAGGTTCCCGAGGTGCTTGGAAGCAGGTCGACCTACGCACGCGTCGGGCTGGGGGGGCACGATGGGCGGGCCGTTGTTGAGGGCGACGTGCTGGCGGTAGGTGAGGCTCGCGTGGCCGGCGCGAAACGGATCGGCGCCAGGGTCGACGACTGGCTCCGCCCAACGTTTCAGCGCGAGGTCGAGGTGCGGATCATGGTAGGGCTATACAGCCACCGTCTGACCCAGGACAGCCTCCGGGCGTTCCTCGACAGC
>JAFAOS010000277.1 GCA_019247515.1 Chloroflexota bacterium
GTCGCACCTCGGCATCAACTATGCGGCGGCCTGGAGCTCGTACGGGCAGTCGACGATCGGCTTCGATCCAGATCCGGCGCTGATAAACCGGCTGCGCGCGCGCGATCTGCCGATTCAAGAGCCCGGACTCCTGGAGCTCATCCAGCAACGTGGTGACTGTCTCGAGTATTCGGCAGACTTCGGCCGACTTCGCGGTTGCGAGCTGGCGATCATTGCGCGCGACGTGCCGACCGACGAGGACAACAACAGCGATCTCGAGCCTGTCCGAGCATTGATCGAGCTTGCCTCGCGGCATCTGAGTGATACGGCAACCCTGGTTGTGATGAGCCAGGTCCCACCCGGATTCATGCGCGAGCTGTCGAGACACCTGCGCGGCCGAGTAGCGGGTGTGTATTACTGGGTTGAGACGCTGGTGTTTGGTGACGCGGTGCGCCGCGCGCTCCACCCTGAACGGATCATCATCGGCTGCGCGGACCCGACGTCCGAATTGCCTGGTGTACTGGCTGATGGCATGGGACACTTCGGCTGCCCGGTGCTGCCGATGCGTTACGAGAGCGCGGAGCTCACCAAGACGGCGATCAATCTGTACCTGGTTGGCTCGGTCACCTACGCCAACACGCTTTCGGACCTGTGTGAGTCGGTCGGCGCCAACTGGTCGGAGATGGTGCCCGCATTGCGGCTCGATGCACGCATCGGTCCGGCAGCCTATCTCAGACCAGGTCTCGGAATTGCGGGTGGCAACCTCGAACGTGATCTGGTCACGCTGCGCAACCTGTGCGGTGTCGGGTCGGTGGATGCCACGTATATCGACGCGTTGATCGACTACAACGCGCACCGCCTCGAGTGGGTCGAACGTCAGCTCGATCGTCGGCTCCTCAACTCCGGAGTGGTACCGCGGCTGGCCGTGTGGGGTTTGACGTACAAGAAGAACACGCGCTCCACGAAGAACTCGCCTTCGCTGCGGGTGATCGGGTCACTGGAGCAACGCGCCATTGTGCGCGCCTGGGACCCGGCCATCGAGCCTGGGGAGCTCGAGATCGCGGCGGAGGTGGTGGGCGACCAGTACCTCGCGCTCGATGCTGCGGACGGTCTGCTGGTGATGGCCGACTGGGACCAGTTCGCCGAAGCCGACCTGAGCCGGCTGCGCCAATCGATGCGTCGACCCCTCGTCATCGATTGCGCGGGCGTTCTCGAACGGCGTCGCCCGGAGATGGAGGGGATCGACTACGTGAGTATGGGTCAGTGAAAGGCGCCGTCTTTCTGGATAGAGATGGCGTCCTGGTGCGCGAGATCGTGCTCGACGGCGAGGCTCGCGCTCCGCTGCGACTTGAAGACTTTTTCATTGTGGACGACGCCGCGAGCCAGGTCGAGCGGTTGCACCAGGCGGGCTTCCGGTGCGTCGTGTTTACCAATCAGCCCGAGGTCGCGCGCGGCCTGCTCTCACAGCCCACGCTGGACGAAATGCACCGGCGTCTGAGCGAAGCCACGGCGGTGGATGAGATTCTCGTGTGTCCGCACGTCGATTCGGATGGTTGCGGGTGTCGGAAGCCGAGACCGGGCATGCTTCTGGAAGCCGCGCGACGCGCGGATATTGATCTGCGCGATTCGTTTGTGGTGGGCGATCGCTGGCGAGACGTCGATGCCGGTCGGGCAGTTGGCTGCTATTCGATTCTGATCGACCGACCGTACAGCAATTGTTCGACGGCTGACGCGAGCGTGCCCGATCTCACGAGCGCGGTGAATGTCATCCTCGCCCGAGGGGAAGCCCCGCCGGAATGACGTTTATCGATCGATACCTGGCCGAGGTTGCCTCGGTGGCGGAGCGTCTCGACCGGCAGGCCATCGAACGCACGGTTGAATTGCTCGTGGATGTGCGCACCCGTGGCGGGCGATTGTTCATCGTGGGCGTGGGCGGCAGCGCCGGCAACGCGTCACACGCGGTCAACGATTTCAGAAAGATCGCCCACGTGGAGGCGTACACGCCGACCGACAACGTCTCAGAGCTGACGGCGCGGATCAACGACGACGGCTGGGACACCTCGTTCGCCAACTGGTTGACCGGCAGCAAGATCGGTCGGGATGACGCGCTGTGCGTGCTGTCGGTGGGCGGTGGTGATGCGGACCGGGGGGTCAGCGTCAATCTCATTCGCGCGATCGAGACCGCGCGATCCGCCGGCGCGCGAGTCTTTGGAATCGTCGGACGAGATGGTGGCTTTACGGCGCGCAACTCGGACGTGTGTGTGATCGTGCCGCCGATCTCGCAGGACACCGTGACCGCGCACTCGGAGTCGTTCCAGGCCGTGGTGTGGCATTTGCTGGTCTCACATCCGTCGCTCCAGGCCGCGCCGATGAAATGGGAGAGCCTGGAGCGTTGAGCGTCGCCTATCCAGGCCCGGTGCTAGTGCTCGGGCACTCGGGCTTTATTGGCAAGCCTCTCACGCAGCTGCTCTCGCAGCGTGCAGCCGACGTCCACGGCTTCTCTTCACGGGACGTCAACCTGCGCGATGCGACAGCGCTGACGAGGTTCGATCCATTCATGGGCGCCGAGACCACTGTGTTCGTGTGCGCGGCGTTGACCCCCGACCGCGGGGCGACGATCGACGCCTGCGTCGACCACATCAACATGAGCGGCAACCTGGCGCGCTACCTGTCGCGACAAACCGCGCGCAAGGTCGTCTTCGTCAGCTCGGACGCGGTGTATCCAATGGTCGAGGCCGCGGTCGACGAAGACACGCCGACCAGTCCCGCGGGGGCCTACCCGGTGGCGAAGTACGCCAGCGAACGGCTGATGGAAATGGGCACCGCGGCGCAGAGCGTGCCGCTGCTGATCGTGCGGCCCACCGGTGTCTTCGGACCTGGCGACACCCACAACTCGTACGGTCCCAACCGTTTCATTCGGACGGCTCTCGCGGACCATTCGGTTCGACTCTTTGGTCAGGGCGAGGAATCGCGTGACCATCTGTACCTCGACGACCTGACGCGTATTCTGTCCGATCTCGGCGTGAGCGAGGCGACGGGTGTGCTGAACATCGCCACCGGTACCAGCCGCACTTTCGGATCAATCGTCGAGCTCTTGCAGACACTGACTCCCGAACCGTTCGAAGTCGTCAACGCGCCACGCGCTGGGGCCATCACCCATCGGCGCTTCGATATCCGCCGCCTCTCCGCTACCCTGCCAGGACTTCACTTCACTCCGTTTGAGGATGCGCTCAAAGCGACCCTATCGGCGGCGGTTGATCCTGGTCGAGCGTGACGGAGATCAACCTTCTCGACCGTTACCCGCGTTCCAGACGACCCATCGCCGCGCGTGAGGCCTCTGTGCCGCGCGAGCGCGACGTCGCCAGGCGGTTCGGCCGCGAATACTTCGACGGCGAACGGACGCAAGGGTATGGCGGGTATCGGTATGACGGACGCTGGGTGCCGATCGCCGAGAGGTTCCGCGACTACTACGCGCTGACAGGCGGCCAGCGGGTTCTGGACGTGGGCTGCGCGAAGGGCTTTCTCATGCACGACCTGCGCGGCGTGGTCCGCGACCTGCGCGTCTTCGGTCTCGACGTTTCGGCCTACGCGCTGGAGAACGCCATGGTGGATGTGCGAGGGTCTTGCGCGCGTGGCACCGCCGACATCCTGCCGTACGCGGACGACTCCTTTGATCTGGTCATCTCGATCAATACGATTCACAACCTGGACCTGGACCGCTGCAAACAGGCGCTGCGTGAAATGTCCCGCGTCAGTCGGCTGCACACCTATGTTCAGGTCGATTCCTGGCTGACCGAAGAGCAGCACGAAAACTTCGAACGCTGGCAGCTCACCGCGCGGACGTACTTCGCGCCCGATGGCTGGCGGCGGGTGTTCGACGAGGTTGGCTATACCGGCGACTACTACTGGACGCTCACGGAGTGAACCCAAGCCGCGTCACGGTCGGAATTTTGCTGCTGAACGAGCGGGGCGAAATTCTGATGCAGCTTCGTGATGACATACCGACCATTTCCGACCCGGGCTGCTGGGCAGTGCCGGGTGGCGGACAGGACCCCGGTGAGAGTCTCGAACAAGCCGCAAGACGTGAATTCCGCGAAGAGACCGACTACGTCCTGGGCACCGTTGCGCTCGTGTACGAACGTGACCTGGACCGCGGCTCGGGTTTCATCGAACACCAGGCGTATTTTCTGGCTGCCTACGACGGCGTGCAAGTGCTGGTATGCCGCGAGGGTCAACGTCTGGAATTCATCGTTCCCGATCGGCTGGAGTCGCTGCCTCTGACGCCGGACCTGGGTCCGATTATCCGGCAGATACTGAGCGCAACCGCCGGCTGACCACCGCCCACAACAACATGAACGAACACATATAGACGACCGAAGTCGACAGGGCAATACCCGCGACGCCCAGAAACGTAGAGAACCACGCGTTGAGCGCGACGTTGATGCCAACGCACAGCGCGGAGATGACGGCCAGGCGAGCATTGAGCCGCAGCGCGAGCGCCACGCGCATGATCAGAATCACGCCGCTGTAGAAGGGAATTTCCAGCGCGAGGGCGGCGATGGTCGACGCCACCACCGGTACGTCGTCGGAACCGAAAGCGCCACGCGCGAACAGCACCGTCGTGAGCGGCGTGGCCAGCACCGCCAGCCCGATCGCGATCGGGCAGGTCACCAGAAATATGAGCCGCACGTAGCGCCCCATGGAGGCCCGAATTTCCTGCCACGCCTCACGCGAGACCATTTCCGAGAAGTACGGCAGGGCAACGGTTCCGAGGGCTGCCGCGGTGAGGCCGAGAGGAAACGTGACCACGCGGTTGGCGTAGTTCAGCGCCGAGACGCTGCCCGGCCCGAGTGGGCTGGTCATCGCCTGGTCGACCAGCACCGTGCTGGCCATCAGCACCGACCCGACCAGGGTTGGCGCCAGCAGGAGGAGCACCGGTCGCAGCTCCGGACTGACCTGGAACCGTCCGGAATGGAATGGCACGCCGATGGAGCGGAGCACCAGCGCGAGGGCGCTCAACTCGACGAGGTTGCCCGCCAGCGTGCCTAACGCCAGCGCGCGAATCGTTCCGAACGCGAGCAGCGCACACGCGCCGGTCAGCGTCGTGATCAGCGGTGAGAGCGCGGGCAGCACAAAGCGATTGTGCGCATTCAGCAGTGCGGCGATCAGGCCGATCAGTGTGCTGGTCAACAGCGTCGGCGCGAGGATAACCACCAGCGAGGCCGTCAGGTCGAGCTTGCTTGTCGAGAATCCACTCCCGAGCAGGGGCAAATACAGTCCAGTCCCCACGATCAGCGCCAGAACCACCGGCGTCAGGCCGACCACCGTCAGCACCACCGTCGAGACCATCAACTGGCTGGCGACCGGTTGCCCACTGCGGACGCGCAGCCGCATGTAGGCGGGTACCACGACAACAGGCAGGGACCCGGCAATGATCGTGATGAGGAAGTACGGGACGGCATAGGCGATCAGGTACGCGTCCAACGCGTCGCCTGTGCCGAAGAAAAAAGCGATCAACAGCTCGCGAATTGCGGTTCCGGCTTTGACGGCGATCGAGAGCAGGCTGATGGTGGCGGCCGTGCCCAGGAGCCCGTGGGTTACCGCACGGCCGGCCCAGGCGCGGGCCAGGCTAGCCATGCTGGGCGAGTGCTGAGGCGGTCTGTCCAGGCGCGCCCACCCCAGAGGCGGTACGTACCTGGTACAGAGCGATCGAACCGAACTGGTTGAGCGGCTCAGTCGCGGATTCCAGTTTGAGCGTGGCCAGCGTCGTGTACGCCAAATCAAGCAACAGGTAGTCGACCGCGTAGCGCTCGAAAAAGTAGCTCAGCGGCTTGCGGACGACCGGAAAGAACTCCTCGAGGCGTCGCAGGTCACCACTGTGGCCGCCCCAGACGACGCCCTTGCCCGAGTGATAGGTCACGAAGTCCGCGTACATGGTGGGCAACACCAGGACGTGACGGCCCGGCTGCTGCCGCAGATACTCGGACGCCTCCACCAGGTCCGGCGGCGTGGAGGCTGTCTGTTCCGTCTGGCGGCGATCCATGACCCGGTAGAAGTAGGCGAGCGCGGCAAAACTGCCGAGGAAGGACAGAAACAGCATCACGTCCACCGGTTGCAGCCCGCCCTCACGGATATTGACCGCGACCGCCAGCGTGTACGCGGTCGGGAAAACGGAGGCTTTCATGTAGTGAAAGCCTGGGCCCAGGATGCGCAGCGGGCCACCGAAAGTTGTCAGCATCGACCAGGCCAGGATGCCGACCGCCCACCAGTACATGTTGAACGCCCAGATATTGTTCGGGATGGGCGTGACGAGCATCGCCAGGATGAAGGGGTTTTCGCCGAGGACGCGCGCGCCGAGTGCCGCCCACGCGCGCCATCCCGACCGGTACAGGCCGCCACCCCGCGCGGCCGCCCGCGAACCAAAGATCGGTGAGTCGTGGACTTGATGGGCGCGCGTGAACCGCACATTGCGCATCCAGAAGCGCAGCGCATGGATGTGATTGTTGACGACGCGCAGGTAGTAGCCACCTGAGATCACGATCGCCAGGGGCAGACCCAGCGCCGCGAGCACGACGAACCGCCAGTCGCTGGTGACGACGGTCAGCGTTGCCGCGCTGACCAGGAAAGCGATCGTCGTGCTGGTGTGCGTGTTGTACAGCAGCGCGATGAGGATGAGCGCGGCGATCATGGGCGCCAGGCTGTTGTCGCCCCCAGTGAGGGCCCGAGTCGGCCCCACGCTGGGGATCACGCTGCGCAGCAGCGCCAGCATCGCCAACGTCTGGAGCAGGGAGGCGAAGGCACGCCCATTCAGGTTGCGGGTCTCCGAAATCAGCTGCGGCGTCACGGCGTAGATCAAACCCGCCGTCCCGGCGGCGAGAACGCTGTCGGTGAGTCGGAACGACAGGAAGTACAGGAGCAGCAGGTGGCAGGCGTCGATCAACGGCGACAGCAGCCAGAAGTAGCGGCTCAGCCACGCCTCGGGCAGGATTGCGAGGAAGATCGGAAAGCCCGCGGGGTACGACTCGTACTGGTCGTGCAGCAGGTACTGCGGAAGGCTGATCGGCAGCCGCTTCTGACGCCTGAGCGCCTGAGCGCTGGCCAGGTAATACCAGGTGTCCACGCCGCCGGGCTGCTTGCCAATGAAGACGCGCACGCGCAGGTACACCGCCAGAGCCGTCAGGGCAATGCCGACGATGAAGAACGCCATGGCCTCGGTCTGACGGGCGAGCACAGGATCGTTCGGCACCGGTTTCAGGCATGATAAGCGTCGCGATGGTGCTCGAATCCATGGAGGCGCGGCCGAAGGCCGCATTCGAGGCCAGGACGCGCTCGTTGACCTTCCTCGCCTGGTTGGCGCTGCCGTTCGTCTTCTATTTGATACCGCTCGTCCTCGGCTATTCGTGGAACTCGCTCAGCGAGAACCACAACGTGCTTGACCCTCCGGAAGGCTATGTCGGCCGACTTCCGGACATGCGCATCACCATCGAAGCCTGGGGTGCGAGCGTGCTCAGCGTCCCGCTCCACGCCCGCCTCGGCGACTATCTGCGGCACACTGAACTTCCACTCTGGAACCCCTACCAGGGCCTGGGTGAGCCATACCAGGCACAGGGTGACGGCAGCCCGTACTCGCCACTCGAAGTGTTGCGGTCGATGCTGCCGTATTCGCTGAGCAACTACGTGAGCTTCGCCAGCTACTATCTGTCCGCCGTCTTTCTGTACCTGTTCTTGCGTAGCGTGGGACTCAGCGACGGCGCCGCGATCGTGGGCGGAATCGCATGGGTCCTCTCGGGCGCGCTCAGCCTGCACATCGCTCGCCCTGAATTCAGCGACCAGGTTGTCATGTTCCCGGTGTTGTTCTGGGCGGCCGAGCGCGCGCTGCGCACGCGCCATGCGCGCGACCACGTCGTTCTTGCGGTCGTCGCCGGGCTGAATGCGGTGGCTGGTCATATTCAGATTGCGATGCTCGCGAGCGTCGTGCTGGTGGCGTTCATCATCCTCTACGGCGCGGAGGTCAGCGCGGGACCGCGTGCTTACGTGCGCAACACGCTGAGCGCGACGGGGTCCTTCGTGCTTGGCATCGGTCTGGCAGGCGTCTACGTGCTCCCGCTCGCGGAGGGCTTGCGAGTCAGCTACAACAAAGATCCGAACCTGCTGTCGTTTACCACCACGCCGTTCGCGAACGTCGTGGCGTTTTTCTTCCCGATTCTTCTCGGAAACCCGTTCAACAATGGCTGGGTCCCCGGTGACGATACGCAAACAGTAGCCTGGGACAATCTGCATGCCTATGTCGGCACAGGCGTACTGCTCATCGCCGCATCGGGGGCGGCCTGGTTGCTCAAAAAGGCGCCGGGACGAGCGGTCCATGCGTTTTTCCTGATCGCTGGCCTCGTCCTCACGCTGCGCTACATCTCCGCGCCACCGTTCGCCGCGGTCGATCTGTTGCCCGTTCTCGGCCGCCAATCGCCGAAGCACGGGACGGAGCTGATGGCGTTCTGCTTTATCGTTGCCGCCGCGTTCGCCGTCGACCGCTGGCGGATGTTGGAGCCGCGCACGCTCAAGTGGATCTTGTGCGGCACGTTGCTGTACTTCGTCTGCTCGCTATTGACGCTCATTGGCAAGCAAGGCGGGTTTGCACAGATGCGTGCCGATTCGGCGGTCCGCTACACGTCGGCCACCGCCCTCATTGTCGTGGTGGTGCTGGCCGCGGTGTGGAGCGCGCGTCGCTGGGCGCGGCTTTCAACCGACGGGGCTGCCATCCTTCTCGGCGGGGCTCTGATCGCCGAATTGAGCGTGTATTTGCCGCTGGGCAACAGCAGTCCACAATTTCTGTACGCGCGCCTCGTGCTATTCGGCGTGATCATCGCGGGCAGCGTCCTCCTCGCGACGCAGATGCGCCGGATGGCCGCCGTAACTTGCGCCGTCGCGGTCCTGGGCTACGCGTGGCTCATCGCGCTTCCCGACGTGGGATTGCCGCGAGCGTTCGACGTGGACCGGCCGCCCCAGTTTATGGACTGGCTGCACGGCGCGGCACGGGATGATTACCGAAGCTTCGGGATCTCACCCGACTTCTCGTCGATCGACGCGCTCCAGGATGTCAGCGCCGTGGGTCCACTTGCGCCGCGAGATTTCGACAACTTCGTCCAGATCGCCGGTACGCAGTCGACGATCAGTCGATACGCGGATTCGACGACCTTCACGCTTGCCGGACTGTACGACTTCACGCTGGACCGCTACGCGACCGCAAAGCCGGTCTTCGACTGGCTGGGCGTCAAATATCTGGTGCTGACGCGCAATCACTTCGATCCCGGTGCTGACCGGGGCTTGCTGGCGCGGGGCGTGGGTCTCCAGGAAGTCTATAAGGACGATTCCGCGACGATTCTGGAATCCGCCCAAGCACGGCCCAAGGCTGAGTTCTGGCAGCGAGTGGCCGCCGCGCCCAACGAGCAAAGCATACTGAGTCCGCTCGAGGCGGACCCGAATTCGATCCTGGGGCCACCGGCAGTTGAGCAGACGTCCATCCCGCCGGAGTTGCGAGACGCGTTGACATCAGGCGACGCAACACCGCTGCCAGTCCAGGTGGAGGAATATCGCGTCAACAGCGTCAAACTGCATGTGACCGCGCCGGCCGCCGGACTCGTGGTCCTCAAAGACAGCTACTTTCCTGGCTGGCAGGCAACGTCGAACGGTCAGCCGGTAAACATTGTCGCGGTCGACGGCATGGTCCGCGGAGTGATTCTCCCGCGCTCGGGCGACTACGAGGTCGTCTTCGAGTATCGACCCGCGAGTTTCGTGCAAGGTGTCTGGCTGAGTTGCGCGGTGCTGACGCTGCTGGCCGCTGTCGCAGTCTTGGATTTCGCTCGGCGCCGCGGGCGGGCGAAATGATGTTGCCCGTTCGACTCACGCTTGAGGCTATTGCCCCGCTCGTCCTGTACGCCGCGGCCGGACTGCTCGTGATCGTGCTTGCATTTGGCTGGTTCCGACCGGCGGCTCGCTCCCTGCGCGTCGCTGCCCTGCACGAAGGTCTGGGTAGGCCGAGCGACGACGACGCTTTCGGAATTCCGCTCTGGGCGACGATCGTCGGCGGGTTGCTCGTGCTGGCCACGCTGGGACTCCTCGTTCAGGCCTATTTTGGTTTCGAGCCGCCCGCGGCGACGGCAACTGTCGCCGTCGAAAGTCCGCTTCAAGAGGCCGGGCGACCGGGCGAACTGAACGCGTGGTACGTCGCGGACAGGAACACTCCCGCGCCGGGCGCGCCACTCGACGCCGGACCTGCCAACAAGCCCGTGACCGTCACGCCAGGCGACCTCGTCTTACGTGGCCCCAGCCACGACCTGGTCGAGGTGCAGCCGGACGGTACGCTGGTGCCGGCCGCCCAATCCAACGCCGGCGCGCGCGCGTGGTTGCCGAACGCGGGCATGTGGGATCGGTCGAATCAGAGGTTCGCGGGTATCGCCGCCGTGTTCAACAACGGCAACTGGAACCTGGACATGACCGGCGTGTCGGCCGCCAATCCCAACAGCGATTTCCGCGCCGGCAACGCCTCGGACCCGCTGCCCGGCTACACCGTCAGTCCGTCCGATGGCGCATATACCGTCAGCATCATGGTCGATGGGTCGGGCCCGTTCGTGCGCATCCAGGCCAACGCCGACACTGCTTTCCTGCAGGTCGACGGCGGAGCGCCAGTCAACTCGCTGGACGGCGTGCCGGTCACGCTGAGGGGTCAGATTCGCGCGCACACGGCGGGTGCCTTGAATCTGACGATCTGGGATGTCACCGGCGACAGTGGCAAAGTGAGGTCGTTCACCGACCGCGAGCCCGCCGCCGAAGACTGGACGACGCTGACGACGCGCGCACCACAGGTGGTCTTCCCGTCACCGGACGACTACTTCTCCATCGGTATCGTCGACGTCAAAGCGGGCGACTGGTTCGACGTCCGCGAGCTGAGCGTGTTCCTGGGAACGTTCTAGAATATGGCGACGTCGGTGACCGTTCAGCGCCTCGACAGTTCTGGACCCGAAGCATCACAGCAGCTATGCTGCGCGATTTGCGGTACTCCTGAAGGGGAGATCGTGTACAGGAGCACGCTCGCGGACGCCACAATTCGCGATGGTCGAATCGACCCATACAGCGCGCACTACCAGATCAATCGGTGCCCGCGTTGTGGCCTGGTCTTTTCCAGCCCTATTTTCGACACCGAGCAGGTCCGCGAACTGTACGTTGCATCGACGGAGACAAACATCGCGGTTGGAGAGGACGCCAACGGCCGCCGAACAATGGAGCGCTACTATGCGCTCCTGCGGCCCGCGCTTACCCGGCGCGAGCGCGTGTTGGACATCGGCTGCGATGTCGGCCACATGCTTGACATCGCACGTCTGGATGGCTTCTCAGGTTTGCACGGCGTCGAGCCGGTTGGTGCTGCGGCGAGAGTTGCCGAGACCATCCCGGGTGCCACGATCACGACGGACTTCTACGAGGACCACGCGTACCCGCCTGACTACTTCGATCTCATCACGTTGATCCACGTGGTCGACCACCTGGTCGAGCCGAGCATGCTTCTCGAACGCGCATGGAAGCAATTGAAGCCTGGCGGCGCGATCTTCGCGGTCGTACACAATAGCGACTCGTTGCTGGCGAGAGCTCTCGGAGAGCGATTTCCTCCGTACAACCTGTTCCACAACTATTTTTTCTCGAGTTCCACTTTGGCCAGACTGTTTCAGAAGTGCGCCTTCGAGATCGTAGACGTTGTTCCAACATACAACTCGTACTCCCTGGGGTTCCTTGTGGATAAGACCCCAATTCCTCCGATCAGACGTGTCGTTGCAAGAGTCGTGACTCTCGCACACCTGAATGCGTTGGTGCTCACTATTCCACTAGGCAACATCGGTATCGTGGCGCGACGGCCCCTCGCGAGCTCTGACGATGCTCGGAGCCGGCGGTGAGTGGACTGCAGGGCGCCCAACAGACGATCAACTGGCACGATCAGTCTCTGTCAGTTCTGGTTCCGGCATTCAATGAGGTGGGGAACCTGCAACCGACCATTGATCGTTTGATACGTGCCTTGAATATCTCGGTCGAAGATTTCGAGATCATCGTCGTCGACGACGGAAGCAGCGATGGTACAGCTGCTGTAGCCGATCGACTGCCGCTACGCCATCCGCAGGTCCGGGTCATTCACAACGCGACGAACAGAGGTCTGGGCTACTGCTACCAGCAGGGAATCAGGGCAGCGCAGAAGGACTCATTCGTCTACATCCCAGGCGACAATACCTGGCCGTTTCGGTCTTTTCTGGAATTGTTCGGTAATCTCGGCAAGGCCGATATTGTCACCTCGTACTCGACCAACCCAGAAGTGCGTCCGTTCGGGCGACGGATCGTCTCACGCTCTTTTACTAGAGTGCTGAACTTCATCTTCGGGCGACAACTTCGCTACTACAACGGCCTCACGATCTACCCGCTCGCGTATCTTCGGTCCCAGATCATCAGAACGACCGGATTCGGCTTCCAGGCGGAGACCTTGTTACGCGCTGTCGAAAGTGGTCTGTCGGTGGTCGAAGTGGCGCTACCGATTGATGAGCGCACAGCAGGTGGTTCAAAAGCTGTGAGCGTGAAAAACGTCGCAAGTGTGCTGCGGACGGTGGCCCGCATGTGCTGGGAATTGCGAGTTGCGCGACGCGATCGGTTGCGGTCTGAGCGGGCGATCCGCGCCTCGGGCGCTGCGGCGAAGCGCCACATCATTCTCACTGGTGCGACCTCAGGGATTGGCGCGGCGCTCGCAGAAGCGCTGGCAGCGGACGGTCACACGGTGTACGTGTGTGCTCGGAGAGCCGATGCCCTCGAGAGAATCGCCAGTTCGAGCCCTTCGATCCTCGCGCATGTGTGCGATGTGTCAGAAGAGGAGCAAGTGGAAGCCTTCGTCGGCTGGGTTGGCGAGCGGACCAACCATGTCGACGCGCTGATTAACTGTGCCGGCAGCTTCGGTGCGATCGGACCCTTCGAGGTGACCGACAGTGCTGAGTGGCTGAACACGCTGCGTGTAAACCTGTACGGAACATATCTGGTAACCAAGCACGCGCTTGCTCTGCTCGGTCGCTCGATGGATGCGCGAGTCGTCAATTTCTCAGGCGGTGGGGCGTTTGGTGCGTTCCCGAACTACAGTGCCTACGCATGCTCGAAAGCGGGAATCGTCCGTCTCACGGAATGTCTGGCCGCTGAGTTAGCGCCACGTGGTGTCGCGGTGAATGCAGTCGCACCCGGATTTCTCGCCACGCCTGCGCACGACAGCACGCTGCGGGCGGGGCCAGCGCTCGCCGGTGCGTTGCACTACAGGCGCACGCTGGAGATTCTCGAGGAGTCCGGTGCTGAAATGGACAACGTGCTGGACTGCGTGCGGTTTCTTCTGTCATACGAGGCGCGCGGACTCAGCGGTAAGACGATCAGTGCGAATTTCGATCCGTGGCGGACGACGGCGTTTCGTCAGCGAATCGTCGACGCGTCGCGCTCTGACTTGTGGACGATGCGGCGGCTGAACATCGTCAATCTTCCGGACGGATCGCTGAAGTCCGACCTCGGGGAAGCGTGGGCAAGCTACGGGACCCGTTCGTGAGCGAATCCATGCGGGCTGCCAGTACCGTGTGAAAGGAGTCATACTCGCGGGGGCAGCGACCGGACTCTACGTTGTCGTGCTGACCGTCATTCTCCGCACCTTGACGCTCAAACGACGCGCGATAGTAATGATCCGGCTGTATGTAGCCGGCGCAGTGCTCCTGGTGCTTGCCTTCGTCGTGACACCGCCCGACCTCGGATTTCTGCCACAGCCGCTTGTGGCCGCGCAGGGTTGGGCGGACCTGTGTGTTGGAGTGCTCGTCTATTCCGCCTGCGTTCTTGGTGGGGTTCTCCAGGTCTACAATCTCGCCGAACGAGGGTTCTCTCTACGCATTCTCATCGACATCTACGAAAGCGACGAGCAACAACTCACAATAAGTGAGATAGCATGTCGCTACGGGGCCGGGCGGGGCATCCGTTGGATGTACAGCAAGCGAATCGAGGACGCCTGCACTCAGGGGCTGGTACGTCTGGACGGGGACAGTGTGCATCTTCTCAAGCCCGGTAAACGCCTCGCAGGAGCCTGCCGGTGGCTCCGCGAAGTGTATGGCCTGGCGTGACGCACGGCGGTGGTGGGCGAAGTGGTCACAGGTAGCGTTGCAGCGCTTCTCTGGTTTGCCGCGTTCGTGCTCCTGCATGTCGTCGTGCCTCATGTGCGAAAACCGAGCAGCCCATTTCGGATGATCACCCGGCTGTACGCGCTTACCTGGGCGGCAGGCGTGGTCACGGCGGTTGCGGTCGAGACGCTGACGAATCCGGCAGAAGAACGCCTCGTGGCGGCGATGACCGCCATGGTAGTCAGCCCGGCTCTTTTCCTCCTGTATATGCCGTTCTACTACACCTTCGCCGCGTCGCTTACCGTGCAGACGCTTCTGGCGCTCGACCGTGCCGGAGCGGAGGGTGTTCGCCTCTCAGACCTGTATGCGACCTACGCGTCGAAGCAGACACTGCGCGAGCGTGTCGAGTCGATGGTCGCCAGTCGGAATCTCGTCCCAGTCGAGCTTGCATACAGGCTGACGGGCAAGGGCCGTCTCGTGGCGCAGGTATTTCAGGCCGTCAAGAACGTGTGGGCACTTGGCCCCGGCGGATGAACATAAGCCGCTGCTTGAAATACAGGAAGGGGCGCTCGATGACGAAGTGGGCGAGTGCGGCTACGCAGACAACCAGGATCAGGTAGAGAAGCAATTGGACCAGCAGCCGCTCGTCGATTTGAGCTTGCGTGGCGGTCGGCAGGCCTGCGACCTGGTTTTCTGCAACGGGTATGACCAGCGGATGCAGCAAGTACATGCCGAACGACAGCGCGCCAAGCCACTGCAGCGGAGCGAATCGAAGGGTCCGGCCCACAATGGATCTCGAGTTCGTCACAATCCACAGGATGGTGAGCGCGAACACAAGCCCTGTGATTCCATACAGCACGATCGACAGGCGCGTGTAAGGATAAGAAAGCTCTTGCTGCCAACGCAATCCGACAATCAGCAGGCACGCCGCCAGAAGCCACCCCAGTCCACGCTGGCGCATGGCACGGTTCCAGAAGGTGCTGCCACGCGTTGACCCCAGACGCGCAGCGATGGCGCCGGCTATGCCGCCTGCCAGGAAGACATCGAGATACGAAGTCGTGGCGTAGTACATGCCGCCGGCGGGTTGAACCGGAATCATCAAACTGGCTGCTCGCGCGACCAACGAAACCAGACATACGAGGATTGCGACGAGCCTGAATCGACCAGACGACAGCAACACGAATGCCATGACAAGTGGATAGAACAAATAGAACTGCTCCTCGACGGCGATACTCCAGAGCACTCTAAAAGGAGACGAGGACGGGTCGTCGTAGCCGTTAAACCCGATCACGGCCACGCTCCAGTTGGAGACGAACGTGATCCATAACCACGCGTGATCCCTGATCCATGGCCAGTCCGGGGTCCCCCAGCCCGGAGTGCCACTGGCTGCTGTGGCCAGGTCCACGCCCAGGACGATGAAATAGAGGGGCCAGATTCGAAAACAGCGTCGGACATAGAACCGGCTGATACTGAAGCCGCCGCTAGCGTCGTGCTCTTTCACAGCAAGGAACGTCAAGAGAAAGGACGACAACGCGAAAAAGAAGACCACTCCGAGGTTTGCGGCTGAAACAAGCGTCAGCGCTCCAAACACTGCCGAATACGACGGTACGAGCGGCTGCGGACTCCAGTGAGCGAGCACGACGGCCAGTGCCGCCAACCCGCGGAGGCCCTGAAGTTCCGGTATCCAGGTGCTGTGAGACGATGTGTGGCTTGCTGCGTCGATCGCTATCCGGGACTCAACCGTGCCATCGACGCTTGTCGCGGCACTGGCAGCGCAAGCCAGCTCGGGGCTGGCGTTCCGTCTGGTATCCGCGGCCGGCAGCGGCGTCCAGGTTCGCAGCAACGCCCCTAGAGTAGATCCCATCACAGAAGCAGTCACGTGCGCCCAGCCGCTCGGCGGCACATGTTCGCAAGCGGATAGGACGAGTAGCTAGTATGGACGACCGTCGAATGAAGACCTCACGCCTAGCTCCGTCCCTGGTAAGCGTCGTGTCGCTGATTCTGGCCGCCTGCCAGGCACCTGCCCCGTCGACCTCGACGAGTCTCACCGCGGTCGTACCGCCCACCAGCGCCCCGACCACGAGCGCACCGACCGCGGTCGCCTCGCCAGCTTCGCTGACGGGTGCGCCCGCCGCGCCAACGCACCTTGACGCGCAGAAACAGCCAAACGGCGATATCCTGCTTTTTTTTTTT
>JAFAOS010000282.1 GCA_019247515.1 Chloroflexota bacterium
AACCGGCACGCTGCTCTGGGCCAGGACGCCCTCGGTGACACTCCCGTATAGCACGTGCGCGAAGCCAGTCCGACCATGGGTTGCCATCACCACGCCGTCGGCCTGGTACTTGTCGACTGTTTCAAGGATCTTTTCGGTCGGTTCTCCGTGCGGCGTCGCGATTTCGACGGCGGTCACCTGCCCGGCCATACTCTCGGCCACATAGTCGAGGTAGACGCGCGCATCCATGGTCGCGGACCGCTGACGGCGGGAGTGCGGCTCGGAGCCGAGGACTTGCAGCAGCACCAGTCGCCCGTCCCCTGCCTGGGCCAGGCGGATGGCGTAGGGCACGGCGCGTTCGGCGAGCGGAGAGCCGTCGAGTGGCACGACGAGTGTTTGCTTGCGCTGCAAACGCGCGGTGGAGAGGGTGTCGGTGTCGGTGTCCGATAGGCTACGTCCTGGTGGCATTGACGTGTTGAACCTCCGTCAGTGCCACGAGGATGCTCCTGATTGGTTGCCGGCCAGGTTGCCGGACGTAAATGGCGCCTCGATCAGACTCTCGCCGCCAGGCTCTCTGGCGTGACGTTCTCCCTCTCGGTCACTTGCTTGATCACGAAGTCATACGTACCGTGTTTGGTGCCCTTCTTATCCGTCGTGCAGTGCACCAGCAGGTCGGGCGAATAGAAGTCGTCGTCCTCGTTGCCCGGCTCGCCCTCGATGTACAGCTGCGTCGTAATCGGGCTGCTGATCCCCTGCACCTTCACATGGATGTGCTTCGCATCCCGCGGCTGATAGCAGCCTGGAATGATGGTGGTGAACTCATAGCTGCCGCTGGCGTCGGTCACCACGTAGCCGTGGTACTTGTAGCCAAGCATGTCGTAATTGCCAACGGCGTCCGATGACCAGATGTTCACCACCGCGCCCGGAATCGGCTTGCCGTGCTCGTTGAGGACACGCCCCTTGAGCACGAGCTCGGGCTTGTCATTGGGTTCGAGCAGGTTCGAGCGCTTGGGTGCGCCCAGACGGAAGTACGGGCCCTCGATCTCGCGGGGCGTCTGGCGCCGCTCACCCTGCGCCGGCGGATCGGGCTGGCGCACGGTTTTACCCGCACGGCTGCCGCCTTTGTGCTGCGTTCCAGTCGCGCCGCCGCGCGGCTTCTGAGTCGTGGTCATGTGTGTGTCCTCCTCACGATGTGAGGAGTGTAAGGCCAGACTCCGTGACCGGTAAACGCCAACATCCGATCAGGTGATCGGTGAAAACCGGGCTTCGCTGATGCTCTCAGCTCCTCGTGCGGGCGCGAAGGTCTCAGTCGCATCTCGATTCGGCCACGCGCGGGCAGCCACGCATGCGCCCGCCACCGCCACGGTACCCTGTTCACCGGCGAGATGGTCTTGCGCGAATGAGTATCCTTCAGGGCGAAGCCGTGGCCGACAACCCATCCACGCTCGAAATCCCGATCAGCCGCGTCCGTCGAGGACGAATTTACCGCTATGAGCTCGCCGGTCGACCCGTGATCCTGTTCTGGGCGGCGGATCAGCTGGTTCTGGCCTCTGAAATCTGTCCGCATATCGGCGGACCGCTCAGCGAGGGCAGACTCGAGGACGACGGCTGCGCGCTGCGCTGTCCGTGGCACGGCTACAAGTACGACACGCGCACGGGCGCATTTCTCGAGAACCCCAACGAGCGCTTCATTCAGCAGCGACTGACCACCACCTACTCCCAGTATCGACCAGCTCAACCCAGGTTCAAGCTCCACCTTCTTCCGTACGTGATCGAGGACGGCATCTTACGAGCATGAAGTACGCGTTCAGACTCGTCGACGACGACTTTGACTATGACGTTTTGACGGCGGTCACCGCGTATTTAGACTGCGAACACTACGCCTGGCTGCACGCGCGCAACTACAGCCACTACGAGATCCTGGAAGACGGCCCAACGACATCGCGCATCATTCAGCACAGCAAGTACTTCGGCATAACGTTCAAACAACATCATTTCCGCACGTATTTGCCGCCGAGCGAGTTCATGATGGAATCGGACAAGCCGTTTCCGATCAACACGCACACCATCTTTACCCCCCGTTCGGACGGCGGTGTGCATCGTAGCGTGGACGTGAGCGTGGATCTCCCCGCGCTGCTGTGGCCGTTTCGGAAGTTGCTCGCGGCCCATCTTCGGCGCTACGACGCGCGCGTCTACGGCGAGGACGCCGCCGCGGCTACAAGACGCGAGAAGTACCTGGGCAAGAACAACTGGGCGTGGGCGTTTCGTCCGTACCAGTTTCTGCTGCACAAAGACGCCGTGATGGAGGCCTTTCGCGCGGAGGTCGCCGGCCTCGGGGAGCGGCGTTTCGCCGACGAACCGGTCGTGATCGAACCCGCCTGAGGCCGTTCCCGGCCGCGAATCCCTCAGGACGCCAGCAGGTCGGCGGATCGATACAGTCGCATCGTCGTGGCGGGGGCACGGTTGGCGGTCCACTCGTCGAGAACCGCGTTCCAGTCGCCCCAGGCCATGCCGTGGCGCTCGAGCAAGAAGGCCAGGAACAGGATGTCGGCGCCGTTTGGTGCCTGGAACACGGGCGTCGCCCGCCCGGCGCGCTCGGTGACCGGCCCGGGCGTCCAGTAGCCCTGCATGTCCACCTCCACGTACGGGTAGTCCGACGCGATGTCGCGCAGGTCGTCCTCGGTGTTGATGAACGCCGGCCGCAGCCGCGCGTTGGTCCGCTCCTCGCCGACGTAGTAGCTCAGCACCGGTCCGTCGGTCGACGCGACGCGGGTGATGCCGTCGCGCTGCACGGTGTCCAGCAGGGCGGGGGTGGCACTCGGCGCGGTGACGATCGAGAGGTCGCGGGGCAGCGCGAACACACCGAGCGCACAGACGCCGATCGTCGCCACCAGCGTGGGATGGCGGGTCCTGTCCGCAATCCAGCAGAGCCCCTGGGCAGCCACGAGCATCGCCCACGGCAGCGCAACCGAGAAGTTGCGCATGCGCACCTCGCCCGACGAGTACACGCTGAACAGGATCACGGGCACGAACAACGACGCGGCGAGCAGCACGTTCGCGCGTGACCACGTTCGACGCACCAGCAGAACGCCGGCGCCGATCAGGACCACGATTAGCACGGGCAGCCCGTCCATCAGGCCCAGGTCGACGAAGAAGGTCGGCCATTGATCGATGCGCGCGCGGTCGGCGGGATTCATCCGCGTGAAGTTGACGAACTGGTGCGCGTAGTCCAGAAAGCCAGGTGTCGCGCCAAAGGCCGCGCCCAGCGCCTGCAAGCCCAGGAACGCGGCTTCCAGGACCGCGAGCGGCGCGAGGAACCCCGCCCCGAGGCCCAGCAGGTGGACGACGAGGGTCCGCCAGGGCTGAAACGGCTGGTCGCGCCAGACAACGACCAGCTCGAACGCCCCAATGAGAACGGGCAGGTACAGCAGGCGGTTGTTGCACGCGAACGCAAGACCGAGCAGACTGCCGACAGTTGTCAAAGTCCATGCGGTGCCGAAGCGATCGGACTCCACGAGGCGGCGCAGGTACACCAGACTGGCGAACGTCGCGAAGAACAGCCCCGTCGACTCGACCAGCGGTTCGCGCGAATACACCAGGTGTTCCGCGGAGATTGCCAGCAGGAGCGCGGCCACGACGCCGACGCGTCGGTTCCAACCCGTGGTGCCGATGGCGTACGTCAGCGCTACCGTGCCCAGCCCGGCGAGCGCGGGGATGAGCCCGGCCGCGAACGTTGTTGGCCCGAACACGAGGATGGCCAAGGCCAGCAGGACCGCCTGACCTGGCTTGGCGAGATCGGGCGGGTGCGCCTCGGTGCCGGTCTCCACGGCCTGGACCACGCGCGCGAGCGGATTGGCGGGGGCACCGGGCGCCGGATGGAACCAGGCGTCGCTTGCCCGCTGCGCGGCACTGGCGAGGAAGCGGCCTTCGCCCAGGTACGCACCCGAGTCGAAGTACAGGATCGGGGCGCTGCCGAGCTGCCAGAAGCGCAGGAGCGCGGCGAGCACCAGGATGGCAAGAAGCGGAACGAGCGACGCGCTCTGCGCCCGCGGCGCCACGGGTCGCCGCAATCGGAGAGTTTCACCTTGCGCCACGCTGAGTGGTGGCGTGCCAGTCGCGTTCAAGATGTGTGGTGAACTCTACTCAATTCGCGCGGCGTCGCGAATGCTGGTCGGCTACACTCCTGCGGCGTGACGACGAGCGCTGCGCGGGAACCGTTCTTCACCGGCACGATCGACGGGCGGATCAGGGCGCGCGCGAGTCAGCCCGTGATCGCCCAGCACGGCTATCTGACGCCGCAGGATCGTTGGGGCGTCGTCGAGCGCGGCAACCCACTGCCGTACACGTTGCCACCCGAGCAGCGACTGGCGGTCGGTCTGGAACCGACGACCTGGCAACTGGAGGTCGTCGCCGACGCCGAGACTGACGCGGAAGTCGCGGCTCCGCTCACGAAGGCGGCTGGCACCGCGCTGGACTTCGAAAGGTTACTGCGCATTGGCGTCGACCACGGTGTGCGCATTCTGAAGGGGGTCACCTGCAACAACATTGGCGAGCCGCTGGGCATGGGCGTGTGGGAGGGCGTGCCGCTGCGGGTGCTGGTGTGGATGGCGCGTCCGGTGCGCAATATCCGGCGAGTCTTCTACTACGGCTACCACAACGACGATCCGACGCAGATCTTTCAAAGCTCGCTGCCGCTCGGCCGCGTCCTCGAAGACCCGCCGGGCGAGCTGCCCGTCATCGTCGCCTACAAGTTGAACGGCGAACGGATCTCGGGTGAGCGCGGCGGACCGGTGCGCATGGTGGTCCCGGAGGCGTACGGCTTCAAGTCCGTCAAGTGGCTGCAACGCGTGGTGTTGACGAACAAGTACGCCGCGAACGACACGTATCACGAGGGCAACAACGACCTCGACAGCCCGATGAAAACCTTTGCGCGATTCGCGCAGGTACCGGCCACGGTCCAGGCCGACGCGCCGCTCGACATCTCGGGCATCGCTCAGGCGGGCGTCTCAGGCCTGGCGCGCGTGGAGTACTGGGTGCGACCGGCGGTCACGGAAGAGACCGACGCGGATGGCGATCCGTACTGCCTGACGGGTGACTGGCGCGCGGCCGAGATTGCCGAGCGGCCGGCGGACCTCGGCGCATTTGAGCTGACCTCCGAGGTGCAGGCCACGGAGTGGCCGTTGCGATACACGTTCGTCCACTGGCAGGCACGGCTGTCCGGGCTGGCGGCGGGCGAGTACGAGCTGCGCTGTCGCAGCATCGACCGCAACGGGGTCGCCCAGCCCATGCCGCGACCGTTCCCCAAGTCGGGTCGGGCCGACATCCAGGTCGTCAGGTTCAAGGTCATCGCGTAGATCATGGTTGTGTATCTGCGGAGTCAGCTCCGCCGTCGTGACGTCTTGCGCGCCGCACGGCCGATGTCGGACCTGGATTCGCTGGTCAGCGACTGGCGCACCAACGGCGGCGATCAGGTCCGCCAGGAGTACCTGGACGCGCTGGCGGCGGCGAGCTGAGGTGCCACGGGCGAAGGTACGCGGTGTTGGCCTGAACTACGATGTCGTCGGCGAGCGCGGCCCGTGGGTGTTGCTGATCCAGGGCGGCCGCCAGGACATGGAGCTGTTTCGGCCGTTGGCCGAAAATCTGGCCGCGGCCGGACATCGGGTGCTCATCCACGATCGGCGCAATTCGGGCGCATCGGACATTGCGCTCGACAGCGCAGTGTCCGAGGAAGAAACTTTCGCCGACGACGCGCATGCTTTGTGCAGCCAACTTGGCGCGCTGCCGATCATTGCCTGCGGTGGAGCGGGCGGTTCGCGTCACTGCATCCTCTTGCACTTGCGTCATCCGGGTTCGGCGCGCGGCCTCCTTCTGTGGTGGCCCTCCGGGAGTCGACCCGCGGCGGAACAACTCGCGGAGCAGTATTACGGGCAGTTCATCACCGCCGCCGAGACCGGCGGCATGTCCGCGGTGGTGGCCACGCCGTACTACGCGGAGCGCTGCGCGCGGGTGGCCGAGAATCGCGATCGTTTACTGGCGATGGACGTGGGCGAATTCATCGCCACCATGCGCCGGTGGCGGCAGTTCTTTCTCGACGGCGCGGATATGCCAGTCATCGGCGTGGACGCGGAGACCGTGCGGTCCATCACGTTGCCGACGTGCATCGTGCCTGGTCATGACACGATTCACCCGCGGCACATTGCGGAGCAGTTGGCCAGCATCCTGCCCAACGCCGAGTTCCACGACGTGCCGCCGGCGGAACCAGCCGAGGACGAAGCCGCGCGGCGCCAGGCGCGGCTAGCCCACCAGCGGCGGCTCGCCGACGTCTTTCTGGATTTCCTGGCGCGCCACCCCTGACAGGTTGCTGAACAGTCTGCTTCTCTCCGGAGAGGAATTGCCGACACTGCGCAAGCTGCCGGCTACCAACGTGAGCTAGCGCCCCCTGACGAACGCACGTTCAGTGATTCCACCTACGGTGGAGCCCTTCTAGAGGTTTTCATCAACTTGCGAAGCGGCCTGACCCTTGCGCGCGGTGCCGGGAGTCAATCAAGCCGCGGCGCTTGGCGCTACCTGCCGGCGGTGACGGCGGCAGGCTGCGCCAGGAACTGCTCGAGCAGCGGCATGAACTCGCCGAAGTGCGCGAAGTGGATGTTGTGCGCGGCGTCCGCGACCGTCACGACCTGGACGCGGGGATTGGCCTCTTTCAGCAGGTCGACGGTCCTGGGCGAGATGCCGGGCGGCTCCAGGCCGGCGCGGATCACCAGCGTCGGGCACTGGATGTCGCGCACACGCTGCCACAACTTTTCGTAGTTCTGCGTACGGGCCAGTGCGCCGCGCACGCCGGCGACGTCCGCGCGATAGCCCCAGGTTCCGTCGGCGCGTTGCACGTAGTAGACGTCGACGCGCTGCTCGACGACGTCTGGCGCCATGTGTGGATTTGCCTCGCGCACGCTCGCGGCGACCGCATCCCGCGACGCGAACACGGGCGCCTCCATCGGCTGCATCGGCGGGCGCGGGTCGTCGGCCGGCCGTGGCGCGGCGTCCTCGATCACCAGACGGCTGACGTCTTCGGGGTGCACGGCGGCGTACGTGTAGGCGATCGAGCCGCCCATCGAATGGCCAATCAGCACGAACTGGCCGAGGCGCAGCTCCTGGCTCAGCGCGCGCGCATCGGCGACGAAATCGTCAATCGTGTAGCGTCCCTGCGCGTCCCACTGGCTGGCGCCGTGGCCGCGCTGATCGAGGGCGACCACGTGGTAGCGCGAGGCGAGCGCTTCGCCGACGTTGCGCCACGCCAGCGCGGTGCTGCTGAAGCCGTGCAGCAGCAGGATGGGAGGCGCCGAGGCATCGCCCCATTCGAGGTATCGCAACCGCAAGCCGTTGATGGTGGTGAACGATTCCTTCATGCCGGCGATCTTATACCTGCGCGGCACGCGTTCTGCGCACGTGGTGTCACATGCCTGAAGTCGGTCTTGGCGCCGCGCTCGAACGCTTCGAGCTTGCCACGCGAGGCGAGGTGTACTGCACCATTGACATCGTCGATCAGCAGTTGGCCAGCATCACGTTGACCGCGCTGCCCGAATTTCCACTGCGCATCGACGCCGAGCTTGCACGCCAGTTCGTCAGCGCGTGGGCGCAGCGGGCGAACATGCAGGGCATGTCGTACGAAGCGCGCCACGAGCAGCGGGAGGTCTGAGCGCTCGATCCGCCGCGCGGCTTGACACGCTACAGCAAATCAGAGACCGTGGGAGCGCGGGTTCAGAGATCTGAGGAGTACACCCATGACGCTCACACGATCTGACATCAAGGCGTCCGCGGAGGAGCTGGAGCAGTTCCAGCAGGGGTTGCAGCACCTGAGTGTCAGCGCGCTCTGGGCCAACCAGGGGCCGGTGAGCCGGTCGCCTGGCGGATCGATTGAGCCCAGGCCGCGGGCGGTCCCGCACGTGTGGCACTGGCTCGACCTGCGGCCGCAGGCGCTGCGCGCGGCGGAGCTGGTCGGCACCCAGCAGGCCGAACGGCGCGTGCTGCAGCTCAAAAACCCGGCGTTCAGCGATCGGTCGGTGACCACCAACACGTTGTTCGCTGGTATCCAGATCGTCATGCCGGGCGAGGTGGCGCGTGCCCATCGCCACACGATGGCCGCGCTTCGCTTCATCATCGAAAGCGAGGGCGGCTACACCAACGTGGACGGGGAGCCCGTGCCCATGCTGCCTGGCGACCTGGTGCTCACTCCGAATTGGGCCTGGCACGACCATGCCAACGACACCGGCGCGCCGATGATCTGGCTCGACGGTCTGGATGCGCCGCTGGTGCGCATGCTGGAGGCGGCGTTCCAGGAAGATTTTCCTCAGGAGCGACAGGCGCTGTCTGCCGCCAGAGGTCTCTCGCAGATCAGATACGGCGCCGGAGCGTTGCGACCCGCGGGCGAGCCGCCAGCGGTGCGCCACTCGCCGTTGATGCACTATGCGTGGGCAGACACGCAGGACGCGCTCGACCGGCTTGCGGAGGTGGATGAAGGCAGTCCGTACGACGGATTGATCATGGAATACACCAACCCGGTGGATGGCGGGTCGGTGATGCCGACGATCGCGTGCTTTGCGCAACGCCTGCGCCCGGGCGAGCGGACTGCCGCGCACCGCCACACCTCCAGCACGATCTACCACGTGGTGCACGGCAACGGGTATTCGATCGTGGGCGGGCACAGCCTGAACTGGCAGGACAAGGACACGTTCTGTGTGCCCAACTGGACCAGCCACCAGCACGTGAACCTGTCGGAGACGGAACCGGCGTATCTGTTCAGTTTCAGCGACATTCCAGTGCTCCGCGCGCTCGACCTGTTGCGCGAAGAGCCTGTTCCTGGCGAGTGGGGCTAGCCGGACCGATGGAATCCGAAGCCGTCTGGTCCGCGATACATGCCGAGCGTCGAGGGCTCGCCAACGATCTCCAGACACTGACCGAGGCTCAGTGGACGACGCCGTCGCTGTGTGGAGGCTGGTCAGTTCGAGAGGTGCTGGCGCACATGACCGCCACCGCGCGGATGACTCCGCCGCAATTTTTCACGAAGATGCTGACGTCGGGATTCAGTTTCTCGAAAATGACGTCGAAGGACATCGCCGCCGAACTCGGCGCGACGCCAGCGGAGACGCTCTCCAGGTTCACCGCCGAAGTGAACTCGTCCAGCCACCCGCCGGGTCCGAATGATTCCTGGCTGGGTGAGACGCTGGTGCACGCCGAGGACATTCGCCGTCCGCTGACGATCGAGCACGCGTATCCGACGGAGTGCGCCGTGCAGGTCGCCAACTTCTACCAGGGGTCCAACCTGCTCATTGGCGCCAAGAAACGCATCGACGGGCTGACGCTGGTTGCGACGGACGCGGACTGGCGGCATGGCCAGGGGCCCGAAGTGACCGGTCCCATCATGTCGCTGGTGCTGGCGATGACCGGGCGCAGCGCCGGCATGGCAGACCTGTCTGGTCCCGGCGCTGAGACGCTGGCATCGCGCTGTCGCTAGCGCAGGCCTGACAGCTCAGGTGAAGGGGTCGTAGCCGAGTCGCACCGCGGTGGCGATCGCGACCTGGGCACGGCACTGCAGGCCGTGGACGAGACAGCCCGCGCGCGCATCGAGCGGATGATCAATGGGCGTCAGCGCCGCGGTCCACGGGTGGTGCTCGACGACGGTGGTCGCCGCCGAGCGACGCCGCGCGTTCAAGAACTCGTACACGGAGCGTGGCGGATAGACGATCCAGCTCTCCGCGGCTGCCGTGTCAAAGAGGATCAGCTCGTTGTCAGTCCGCCGCGCGACGCTGAAATTCGGCGCGCTGGGCGGCTCCGGGCGGGCGGCGGCCGGAGCCGGCGCCGTGGCGCGCGACGAGCGCAGGATGCTCGACGGCAGATGGACCGGCTGGTCGGACGTTTCAGACACGCGGCAGCCGGTCATTGTAGGCAGGCAGAACGGTGAAGCAGCTCACAGACAGGGCAGGAGCCTGGGCCCGGGACGTCGAAGTTGTCGCGGGCCCGTCCGCCGGCCGACAATGCCAGGCGTTGCAGGCCTTCGCCTATCCGTTCACGTACTGGGTCGGCATGGACACCGACCCGCGCACTACGCCCGAGGCGCTGGCGGAGTTCAACCGCTTCTACAGCACCACCCACGTCCACGAAGTGCTGTCTGCCCACCCTGGCTTCGTGAGCGTCAGCCGCTACGAGCTCGCCGAGCAGGACGCACGCGGCGGCGAGCACCACGGACCGCGCTGGCTGGCCGTGTACGCCGCGCGGGACGAGGCAGCCGCGCTGCAGTACATCAAAGACAATGAGCGGCCGTGGCTGCACCGTCGCAAGTATTCGCCCTGGCCGCCAGCGCGGCGGAAGGCCAAAACGGTGTGGCGCATGCTCTGGCGCCAGATGTCGGCGACACGGCCGAGCGCTCAGTCGCCAGAACCGGAATCGATTTGCCTGGTCGGCGCCAACCTCCAGCCCAAGGCCGAAGGCGTCGGTACGTGTCTGGAGCTGTACCGCGCGTTTGCGCACCCGGACCCGCCGGGTTGTCCGCGGTTCTGCGGCGTGTCCGCGGGCGACGGGGTGACCGTGCATGCTGGCGATAGCGCCTGGCGGCTGGTCTTTCGGCGCGTACCGGCACCTGAATAGCAACCCGGCTCGCGCAGTGTCGAACAATTCTTCTCTTGGGAAGAGAAGCAGAACCCCTGGCCGGACAGAATGCTTCTCTCGGAAGAGAAGCAGAACCCCTGGCCGGACAGAATGCTTCTCTTGGAAGAGAAGCAGAACCCCTGGCCGGACAGAATGCTTCTGTGGAAGAGAAGCAGAAGGGATATCTAGCCTGGGCGCACGATGCAGCGGAAGCCCAGGTGGCACGTCGGCGTGTCGATCTGTTGCGGGCTGCGCGCTGCTGGCCGATAGCGCCGGCAATAGTTGTCCGCGCACAGGTAGGAGCCACCTTTGATGACTTTGCGCGGGATGCGCACCCTGGGGTAGAGCGGGTCGTAGCTCTGCTCTGGCGCGCCGCCCGTCGGATTCACGGGCGCGCAGCACGGGTGGTCTGCCGAACTGGCGTGCTGGGTGCTGTACCAGTCCGTGGTCCATTCCCAGACGTTGCCCGTCATCTCGTACAGCCCATAGCCGTTGGCTGGAAACGAGCCAACCGGGGCGGTCCACTCATAGCCGTCGAGCAGGAGATTTTCGACCGGGAACTCGCCCTGCCACGTGTTGGCCATCGGCTTGCCAAGCGGCATGAGCTCGGCGCCCCAGGCGAATTCGACGCCATCCAGACCACCCCGCGCGGCAAACTCCCATTCAGCCTCGGTCGGCAGTTGCTTGCCCGCCCAGCTGGCGTACGCCTGCACGTCTTCCCAGGCGACGTGGACGACGGGATGGTCGCCCAGCTTTCTCACCGAGCTACCTGGCCCTCTCGGGTAGCGCCACTGCGCGCCTTTCACGTGGATCCACCAGAGGTACGGATCGCGCAGGTCGACGCGTCGGTCAGGGCTGCGGAACACGGCCGAGGCAGGCTGGAGCATTTCGGGCCTGGCGTCGGGGTAGTCGGCTTTGCTGGGTCGACGCTCGGCGACCGTCACGTACTCGGTAGCGTCGACGAAGCGTCGGAATTCGGTATTGGTCACGGCGTGGCGGTCCATCCAGAAGCCGTCGACGTGGACCAGATGCGCCGGCGCTTCTTCCGGATAGTGGGCATCTGAACCCATCTTGAAGACACCACCCGGCACCCAGGCCATGCCGTCGTGTGGTGGCGCGCTCGGCGGCTCGGCCATATCGGAGACGCTAGGCACGCCGCTGCTCACCGACTGCTCAGCACAGCCGCACGTTGCTGCCTCCGGCGCGGAAGAAAATGAGCAACTGCTGAGCGCTGACCCCGGCAATATGGCCGCGGTACAGTGAGCCGTGCAGGTGATCGCACACTTCAACTACTGGAAGGAGAGACGGGCCAACGGGTACGAGCCCCTTTGGGCCTCGCGAAATCGATTGACGAGTTGCGGGCCGGCACAGGCTCGTGAAGCGACTAGATAGTCTGGACTGGCGCGGCTAGCCCAGATGGAGGATCAATGGCAACACTGACGGCCTGGAAGTTCGATTCGGCAGAAGGCGCTGACAATGCTCTGGCAACCCTGGAGCGTCTGCAGCGTCAACAACTGGTCACGCTGATCGATGGCGCCGTTGTGACGTGGCCGTCCGGGGCGAAAAAACCCAAGACTCGCCAGATGCACAACACCGCGGCGGCTGGAGCGCTGGGCGGCGCCTTCTGGGGAATGCTGTTCGGGCTCATCTTCTTCATTCCGCTGATCGGCCTGGCCATCGGCGCGGGCATGGGCGCACTCATGGGCTCGATGACCGACGTCGGCATCGACGACAACTTCATCAAGCAGGTGCGCGAGAAAGTGACGCCGGGCACCTCCTGCCTGTTCCTGTACACGGCGAACGCCGTCACGGACAAAATCCAGGACGAGTTCAAGGACCAGCGCAGCCACATGGAGCTGGTCGAGTCGAACCTGTCGAAGGAGCAGGAAGACAAGCTGCGTGAAGCGTTCGGTGAGGAGCCGGCCGAGGCGACGCCGTCCGCCTGAGGCATTTGAAACACCAGCGCGCTCGGACCCGGACGAGCAGGTATCTCGCCTGTGCGTCCGGGTCTTTCGCGTCTTTGAGCAGGGCGTGAGGCAGCCATCACCGACCCTCTTGCCGTGATGCGTCAAGGCCTATGCGCGCTCGGGCTGGTGACACTGGTGCTGGTCGGGCTGCCGGGGTTGGCAGTGGCTGGCAGCCAGCAACCCGTAAACGCGCAGGAGCAGGTCACCACGTCGCCAGGTCCAGTGGGCGGCAGCATCGACTTGCAACCCGGCGCCGTCAACGGCCAGGTCACGTTGGAACGTGGTTCGGTGTCCCTCCAGGCCGCGCTGCGCGACCCGGGCGTGGACGGCCAGCTCCAGGTGGCGGTCCCGGGGCAACTCCTCGGTAGCCTCACCGCCAGCGACGGACAACTGAACTATGACGTGACCGTGTGCGGGGCGGGCGTCACCTTCGGACTGAACGGCACCAGCACCAACCTCCACGTGAACTTCCACGACGCCTCGAGCAACCCCACCGCGTGCTCGAGCACGCAGTCAACCGCCCGGCAGCCTCCGAGCACGCAGTCAACCGCCCGGCAGCCTCTGGTCATGCGTCCGCTCGAGGCCGCACAGGCTGAGCCGTCCCAGACGGGCGCGGACGTCCAGACCTTCCTGGCGAACTGGGTGCGCCGGTTCGTCGGCTTTTCGCTGCTTGCTCTGCTGCTCATGCTGGTGATCCCGGCGATGCACGGCGCGCTAGCCGTCGCCACCGAGACGAGTCCCTGGGCGCGCCTCGGTATCGGGGTCGCGGTGCTGCTCATCCTGCCGCTGATCGGCATCCTGATCTTCGTCATCGGGTTGCCGCTCGGCCTGTGGTGGTTGGGCGTCATCCTGCTTGCGCTCTACCCGGTGGTGCTGCTGGTGAGCATGAGCGTCGCCGGGCTTGCCCTCGGCTCCTGGCTCAGTCGCCGCGCCACTCGCCCGGGCATCCCGCTGGTGGTCCTGTACGCGCTGGGCATCCTCGTTCTGGCGTTTGCCAGCCTGCTGCCCTACGTGGGGTCGATCGTCACCATCGTCGCGGTGATCTTCGGGCTCGGGACGCTGGTGCTGGCGCCACGGAGCAGAAGGCAAGCGACGACGAGCGGGGTCGAGCCGCCCGCCGCCACGGTGACCGCCGACGCGGTGAGTACGACGCCGGTCGCCGCCTAAGCGCCCCGCCATGAACGGGAACCCGTTGGCGGCGGGTTCAGCTCATCCAGGTGTTGCCCAGGTACATCACGTCGTTGAAGCGGAACTCCAGACCCTGCACCGCCGCCTTGGTAATCACCCGACTCGTGCTGGGCGCCACCGGAATGCCAAACGACTGGTCAAGAATGTAGTCGTTGATCTGTGAATAGATCTGCTTGCGCTTGGCGGCATCGGGCTCAGACCTGGCACTGTCCACCAGCTGCGTGTACTGATCGTCGTGGAAGCCCGCGTTGTTGATGCGCGGGTTCAGGCTGGCGCCGGCGGCGAGCATGCTGACCGGCTCCATCGCCGCCCAGGAGTCGTTCAACGTATACAGGCCGTTGTACTTCTGAGAGTGAATGGCATCGAACAGCGCCGCGATGTCCATCATCTTCACGTTGAGCGTGACACCAATCTTGGCGAGATCACCCTGGTAAATCTCGGCGATCGTGCCATATTCCGGCGTCGTCGGCGCGTACACAAAGTCCAGCGTCAGGTTGCTCGCGCCTGCCTGAGCCAGCAGCGATTTCGCCTTGTCCAGGTCCTGCGCGTACACGTTGTTCTTGGCCGCCTCGTACGCCGGCGAGTTCGGCGGCCACGGTAAGTCCTCGGGTCCAACCAGGCCCAGCAACACCGTGTCCGCAATGCGCTTGCGATCGACGGCGTAGTTGAGCGCCTGTCGAATCCGCTTGTCGTCCAGGGGCTTGAAGGTGACGTTGGGCTGAATCTGGTACATGCCCGCGGCCGGCGACAGCAACTGGGCGTTGTAGCTGGAGTCTGCCTTCAGACGCATGTAGTCCTGCAGGGTCGGCGCATACGCCATATTCAGGGAGCCGGCCTCGAGGTCGGCCACCATGCTCTGTGCGTCCTTGCGGACGTTCACGACGATCTCGTCCAGGTAGGGTGTGCCGGTCTGCCAGTAGTTCGGGTTCCTGGTGAACCGCATAGATTCACCCTGCTTCCATTCCTGGAACACGAACGGCCCCGTGCCGACGGCTTTCGTCTGGGTGTTGCTGGCCGCATCGGTGTTTTCCTTGTCCAGCATGTTGACCACGTGGAACATGTCGAACACCGTCGGCCAGGGTTGCGAGGTCTGGAGCAAGGCCGTGTATTTGTCCTGCGCGGTGAAGGTCGGGTCCTGACCAAAGAAGCCGCCCAGAATGCCGACCGTGACTTTGGGGTTGAGGGCGCGCTGCAGGTTCCAGACAACGTCATCGGACGTGAACTCTCGGCCACTGTGGTAGGTGACGCCCTGGCGAAGTTTGACGGTGATCTGCTTGCCGTCGGGACTGACATCCCAGCTTTCGGCTAGCTGTGGCTGCGGCTTCAGGTTCTGGTCGTAGCGGGCCAGCGTGTCGTACGACAGCCAGACGTGGAGTCCACCATTCGGCGACCAGTAGTGACCGTCCAGGTTGGCGACGTCGCCGAGCTTAGCGGCCTGCAGCGTGCCGCCTGACCTGGGTTGGGCGGCCGTGGCAGTCGTTGGCTGCGCGGCGGCGGCAGCCGGCGTGGTCGCCGCTGGCTTGCTCGCGGAGGCGGCAGTCGGCGCGGGCGCCGGCGCGGAGGTGGGCACGTTGGGCGCGGCTGCCCCACCACACGCCGCCAGAAAGACGGCGCCCGTGCTGGCGCCAAACACGCTGAGAAAGGCTCGTCGACTGACCTGGTGGCTGTGTTGTTGACCGCCCACGCTGTGCTCCCCAATTCGAAAAAATTACCCCGGCGGGTCCGATTTGTAGCAGGCGACGCCCGTCGAGAAGACCGCGGTCCGCCGCGCTCCAGAGACGATCGGGGACCGCGCATCGCCTGTCAAGTTTCGAGCCGCGTCGGTGTCGAGTGAAGCACGTCGTAGACCTTTTCGGCGGTAATGGGCAGGTCGGTGATGCGCACGCGGCAGGCGTCGTACACCGCATTGGCGATGGCGGCGGCGGTCAGGATATTGGACGACTCGCCGATAGCCTTGGCGGCAAACGGGCCCGGACCATCCGCGGAGCCAACCAGCTCGGTCGCCAGCTCGGGAATATCGGCCACGGTAGGCAGCTTGAGCTCGCCCAGATGCGAGGCGGTCACGTGCCCGTCCAGCATCGCCAGGTCCTCCATCACGGCCAGACCGAAGCCCTGGATGATGCCGCCTTCGATCTGTCCCTGGTGCAGCAGCGGATTGACGATGGTGCCGACCTCGTGGGAGGTCGTCAGGCGGTCGACGATGACCTGACCGGTGTCCGGATCGACACGGACGTCGGCCACCTGAGCGATGTAGCCGGTGGCGTCGGTGCTACCCCGTTGAGACTCGTACGCGAACTCGACCGTGATCGGCCTCGTCGTCGTCGTCTGGCGGGCAAGCTCATCCCCGAGCGCCCGCGCGGCCCCGAGGGCAGCTTGCCCGGCGACGTGCGTCACGCGACTGGCGCCGGCGCCGCTATCGGGTGGGGCCTGGAGCGTGCCGAGCGTCTGGACCTCGATCAGCGCGGGTGCGACGCCGAGAGACTCGGCCACAACCTGCTGGAGGACCGTGAGCGCCCCGGTGCCCGTGTCCGGTAACCCGGTCTGGATCAGGATGTTGCCAGAGGGCTCACGCGTGAGGCGGATCGTCGCGGCGCCCGTGCCGACCCCGTGATTGCCGACGGCAATTCCCCGACCGTGCCACCTGGGGCGTGATCGCGACCAGTCGGAAGCCGCGACGGCGCGCTGAACGACCGCCCGCTGTTGGGGGTTCTTGCTCTCGGCGTTCTTCAGGCGGAACTCCACCGGATCCATGTCGATCGCGTGCGCGAGCATGTCCATGTGCGACTCCGAGGCGAAGTAGCACTGCGGGGCGCCCGGCGCCCGGGCGTGCCCGCGTGGAACGGAGTTGGTATACGCACACACGACGTCAACCTGATAGTTCGGAATGTGGTAGCTACCCACCAGCTGCGAGCCGCCGACGCTTACCGTTGGACTCGGTTTGAATCCGCCGTACGCGCCGGCGTCCCACAAAACGGTCGCCTGCCTGGCCAGCAGCGTGCCGTCGCCGCGCAGTCCAGACTTGATGCGAATGACGCCAGAGTGCCGCGGATTGGCGGCCGCCAGCTCTTCGGCATAGCTCATCACGTACTTGACGGGCCGGCGGGTCCGCCTGGCCAGGTAGACCACGGCGGGCAGGTCCATCAGCGAGCCTTTGCCGCCGAAATCGCCGCCAATATAACTGGGGTGAATGTCGATCGAGTCCTCGGGCAGGTCCATCAACTGCGCCAGCAGCTCGCGAGAGCGCATCGGCATCTTGTTCGGCACCGACAATGCAACCTGTCCGCTGGCGTCGGGGCGCACGAAATACGCGTGCGGCTCGAGATAGCCCTGGTGGACGGGCTGGGTGCGAAACTCGTGTTCGACGACGCGATCGGCTTCAGCCATGGCGCGTTCGACGTCGCCCTGGCGCAACGTGGTCCATGACTGGACGTTGGGCTCGCGACCCCAGGAGGTCGGTGCTTCGTCATAGCCGGCGTCCATCGGGTGCAGCAGCACCTCGCCTTTCAGCGCGCTTTCGGCGTCGAAGACCGCGGGCAACTCTTCGTAGTCGACCTCGACCAGAGCCGCGGCGCGCTCGGCGGTCTCAGGGTCCTCGGCCGCCACCGCGGCGACTTTCTCGCCAATGAACCGCACGCGATCCCGCGCCAACACCGGCACGTCCTGGAGGCGTCGGCCCCACAGACGGCTCGGGATGTCCTGGGCGGTGATCACGGCGTGAACACCCGCAACTGCCTGGGCGCGGGAGGTGTCGATCGCCCGGATGCGAGCGTGCGCCAGCGGGCTGCGCACGAAGCGGCACCACAGCATGTCAGGTGCCGACGCATCGGCGCCAAATCGCGCGGCGCCGGTGACCTTGAGCGCGCCTTCGATGCGGCGAGCCGAGGTACCGACGACCGACAACGTCGTCACGCTTCAGCCGACCGCCAGCATATGGAACTGGGCGCGGGAGCGACGCTGGAGACCAAGCTGCATGATCTGGCGCGCCGGGCGATGTGCGGGGTCCGGGAACATGGCCAGCCACTCCGCGTCGATCGCCGGCAGGTCGGCCCAGTCCTGCACCAGCACGGTGATGTGAGCGATGTGGTCCGCCGACAGGCCGCCCTGCTCGGCCAGGGCGCGCACGTTGCCGAGGCCGAAATGCGACTGACCGGCAGCGCCCTCCACTGGCTCGAGCTTGTCGTCACTGGAGGGGTCGACGCCTGAAACTCCAGAAGAAGCAAACACGTCGCCAATACGCGCGCCCATGGGGATGGGATCGTGGTGTCCGTGCCCGGGGATCTCGTGATTGCTCCGCCGGCCGCCGATGCGCCCGATGCACTGGATCTGGATCTGGCCGCCCATCGGATAGCGGAACGTCTTGCGGGCCGCCTGGTAGTGACCAACCGGCCACGCCTCCAGATAGACGTCGACCATGTACGGCTGATACGCGAAGTCGTTCAGGTACACCCACTGAAGGACCACGTCCTCGACTCCGCCGCCGGCTTCTTCGAAGACGGTGCGCATATTGAGAAAACATTGATCGGTCTGGGCCGGCTCGCCGACCACCGGCTCGGATGTCGACAGGTCCCACGGCACGATCACCGAGGTGAAGATGTAGTCGCCCAGACGCGCGGCGTTGGGCAGCGGATCACGGTGGCTCAAACCTTTGACTTCGATGCACGTGCGACGCTCACCGGCCACTCCGTACGCTTGCAATTCGACTGCCACACCATCCATGAGCGGAAACGCCGTCGTCTTGCGCGCCGGTCGGTTGGACTTCTCGGGAAACAGATCCAACCAGCCGGGGTTGATGTGGGCGCGATAATCCTGGGAATCGAGAAAATTGGTGACCAGGCCAATGTTGTCGATGGAGAGTCCGGCACGCTCGACCAGGGTCGCGAGGTTGCGCCAGGCGTTCGAGAATTGTTCGGCGGGGTCCGCTGGCAGCTCTCCGGTTTGAAGGTTGACTCCGCGAACACCAGAGGTGAAAAAGAGATTGCCCACCTGGACCAGGTCTGGCGCGACGCCGCCGGATACGGAGAGTCCGGGCAGATTGAAGACCCGCCGCGACGTCATCGCGAGCCGTCCCGTCGAGCGCGCCAGGCGTCGACGGCGAGCTGCGCCAGCGCTTCCGCGCCTCTGAGCGCGAGCTGCTCGTCGCGGTCCTCGTCGCCGGAGCCGCTGACACCGAGTCCACCGATAACCTGACTCTCGCGCCGCAAGGTCCACCCGCCATGTAGCGTGGTCAGTTGCGGGTTGGCCCAGTCGGCGACCGTGCGACCGTCGTGCCGAATCTGCAAACGCCACATCGACGTGTCGCGCCCGATGTACGCGGCGGTCACCGCCTT
>JAFAOS010000283.1 GCA_019247515.1 Chloroflexota bacterium
ACTCACCAGCTTCCGGACGGGATGGAGGAAGTTGATGTAGTCGCCGGCCAGATCATGGATGCG
Source organism: Chloroflexota bacterium (assembly GCA_019247515.1). Classification (GTDB taxonomy): domain Bacteria; phylum Chloroflexota; class UBA6077; order UBA6077; family CF-72; genus CF-72. The sequence goes on from JAFAOS010000283.1 coordinate 64, forward strand.
CTCGAGCGCGGCCAGCGCTGGCCACTCCAGTCGGTCGTAGCCAACCAGCCGGCGTACCACCGCCCAATTCTTTTGCTCAACATGGCTCTCTATTAAGGTTCGCGCCACCAAGTGCAAAGTAGCAGCTGATTTGGGGTCGCTAGACGGGGAAGCGACTCGTCGTAGCCAATTGGCGTTGGCGATCGCGAGTCGCGCGTAGGTGTCACCCGGTGCTCGCGTGGATGGCGAGCCCTGTGAGTTCGGCGCTGCGACGCCAAAGTTCATCGCGCGCTGCGGGATCCTGTGCGAGCTGCGACGGGGCAGGGTAGGCAAGTTTTCCGCGTACGAGGGATGCGTAGACGCGGCCCGCGGGAGGGGTTACCGTGCCGTCGGCGAGCTGAGCGAGGATTTCGCCAGCGTGGTCGGGGGTGTTCATGTAGAGCTCCGGGCGAACCCTGCTGAGGAGAATGAAGACGGGCCGCAGAGCGCGTATGGTCTGGCGGATAGGCCCGGGGAAGGCGCGGGACAGACCTGTTCCTCCCGTCAGGCCAGGGTTGTAGGCGATACACGTGATCCGCCGCTGGGTCGTTTCGGGGAGTGCGGCAATGCCTTCAGCCGTTAGCAAGTTGCAGAGCTTCGACGCCGAGTACGCGCTTGTGGCAGACCCGGTGGCGTGCACCCAGCCGTCGACGTCGAGCCGCTTCGGCGCGCTCGGAATGACCCGCGGGTCATGCGTGCCGCTCGTGGTCAGGAGGATCCGTCCGCCCTCGGCCACGGCGGGCAGGAGCAGCCGCGCCAGCAGGTAGTGGGCGAGATGATTGACTGCGAAGGTCAGCTCGAATCCGTCGGCGCTGCGGCCGGAAGTGTTTCCGAACTGTGCACCGGCGTTGAGGATCAGCATGTCGATCGGCTTGCCGTCCAGGCGATCGAGGACGGCGCTGGCGAAGGCGCGGACGTCGTTCAGCGACGAGAGGTCCAGCGGGAGCGTGTCTACGCCCTCTAGGGAGGGTCGCGTACTGGATGGGCGCGCTCCGACGAGTGCGCGGATTCCTGGGCGGGCCACCAGGTGCGCGAGGGCGTGGGCGCCGATCCCGGAGGTGGCGCCGGTCATGACGAGCGTGCGATGGCGTTCGGACATGTCTCGGTCCTGTTCAGTCCACGGTGGGAGCGTCGGTTAGCTCAGCGCCGCGAGGTCATCGTGTGTGAGTTCGAGCGAGCGTGCCGCGACGTTCTCCTCGAGGTGCCGGAGCGATCCGGTTCCGGGGATCACGAGCGTGCTGGGCGATAGCGCGAGCACGTGGGCGATCGCGACCTGGGCGATGGTCGCGCCGCGGCGTTGCGCGACCGCAGCGTAGACCGCGTCGCGTGCGCTGCTTTGCCCGCTGCCGAGCGGTCCGAACGGGACGAAGGCGATGCCGTCGTCGGCGGCGCGCCGGGCAAGCGCGACCTCGTCGGCATTGGCGGGGTTGAACAGGTTCTGGATGGCAACGACCGGTGCGATCCGCTGCGCCTCGGTCAGATGCGTCTCGTTGACGTTGCTCAAGCCCAGGTGCCGGATGAAGCCCACTTTGCGCATGTCGGCGAGCACCTGAAATCTTTCGCCCAGAGATTCCCCACGGGGAGGCTCGCGCCAGCCGATCCGCAGATACACGAGGTCGACACGGTCCACCCCGAGGACCTTCAGGTTCGCCTCCACCGCCGGGCGGATGTCTGCCGGGGTGCCCTGTGTGGGCCCGCCCGGACCGAACACGGGACCGACCTTCGTCGCGATGACGAGACCCTCCGGATACGGGAAGAGGGACTCGCGAATCAGGTCGTTCGCCCGCACAGCACCGTCCGGACTGCGATAAAAGTCGGCGGTGTCGATGTGATTCACGCCGAGCGCGACCGCGCGTCGCAGCACCGCCCGCGCCGTCTCCGGATAGCGAGCGACAGTGTCGCCCATCAGATTGCGCGCCAACCGCATCGCGCCGAACCCCACCCGATCGACCGGCAGATCGCCGCCGATCGCGAATGTGCCGTATGCCGATTGAATCATCAGAGCAGACCCTCCCAGTCTCGTGGGATCTTGCTCAGGCCCCCGCCGCGCCATATCAGGAGTTGTGGGTCTCTCGACCGGAGGCGAACGCGTCCTTGGTGAGGAAACACCCAGCAGTGGTGCGCGGTCAGGTTGAGCGTGCGCCGTCAGCCGGCACCTGCTGCCGTGCCCGGCCAATGATCTGCTCGACAACGGGTGTCTTGGCGTCCGCGTAGTTCTGCGTGTACGTCCAGGTGCGTTGTGCCAGGTCGCGCTTGGCGCGTGCGTACTGCTCGCAGTCCTCGGGGTTGGATCGCAGCCAATCGCGAAACAGGAGCATGCGGTCGATCTCGGGGCAACCGTCGGAAAACACGTGCAGGTTGATGTCCGCGTCCGGTCCCTTGAAAGACGCGGTGCTGATGCCAGTCAGGTTCACGGATGCGCAGGACGTACCCGGGCCGCTGCATGACCGGTACGTAGGCCGGCTCGTCAGCTGAGTCCGAAACCGCGAGCAACATGTCGATGATCGGCTTGGCCAGCAGTCCGGCACGGAGGTCGAGCCGACGTGCTCCAGCAGATGCACCCTATCGCCGAGCACGTCGCGAACGCGCGCCGCCTCGCGCACGAAGAGGCCGGGCCACGTGGGGTCGTACTCCACCAGGAGCATGCGTCCACCTGGCAGGGGTCGTGCGCCACCCAGCCGCACCGCCTGGATTTGGTCCTCAGTGTGTGCCTGGTGGTCCATCCGGGTGAGCATACCGCTGGGCAACGGGATGACGGTCTGGGGCAGCTCGCGCTGCCTCCGAGCGCGAGACGGCAACGCCTTCACAGGGGTTGACCCGACGAAACGCGCGCCGCGAGATGGTGGCCCAGGAAGGACCCCAGCCGCTGCATCGCCTGGCGGGACTCGGGAAACGTGCCCTGCGTGGCGAAGATGTGCCAGAGGCCCGGCCACACCTCCAGCGTGCCGTCTACGCCGGCGGCCTGGGCGCGCTCCACCAGCCGCCGCGCGTCGTCCAGCAGGAGCTCGTCCCCCCCGACCTGCGCCAGGAGGGGCGGCAGTCCGTGCAAGTCGGCGTAGAGCGGCGACGCCAGCGGCTGCCTTGGGTCCGCATCACCCAGATACTCACGCGCCTGCAGGTGCAGGTCTTCGGGCGTGAAGCACGGGTCGATACCCGCCTTCCTGTTCATCGATTCGCCCGTGCCGGCCAGGTCGGTCCAGGGCGAGACGCACACAAGCGCGGCCGGCAGCGGCAGGCCCGCGTCACGGGCCGCGACCGCGAGCACAATCGTCAGTCCGCCGCCGGCGGAGTCGCCGGCCACGACCAGGCGCGCCGGATCGGCGCCGTATGCCTCAATAAGCCAGCGGTAGACGGCCAGCGCGTCGTCGACCGCGGCGGGGAAGCGGTGCTCCGGCGCCAGGCGGTAGGCTGGCAGCAGAGCACGGACTCCCGCGGCCTGCGCCATCTTCTCCGCCACGAGCCGGTGCGTGGCGAAGGAGCCCGCG
>JAFAOS010000288.1 GCA_019247515.1 Chloroflexota bacterium
AGTGCGCGAACCGATCCGCGGCCGGGATGTCTTTGAGGCCGCTCAGCTCGGGCGGCAGATTCTGCCCAGACCACTGGGCCTGCTGCGCAAAGGGCGCCGCGCTCGCCACCGCGTTGCCAACCGCGAACATACCCGCGAAGCCAATCACGCCAACCAGGATCAGCGACGTGCCGAGGACCGCGAGAGAAAACCGTGCCTTGCTCATTGGTTGTGTCTCCTTTCGTGTGGGACGGGCTCATCATCTCGAGGCGATGTCGCACGCGGGTCAGACGGTTGTCGCAGAAATGTCGCAGAGGGCCGCGGTGACGCGTACGAGGTCCCCGGGCGCTTCCCGGCGAGCTCGCCAGGCGGTATACCCCCGTTTGCACATGCCGACCGTGTTGCTGGTCGAAGACGAGACGGAGCTCGCGCGCCTCGTGATCCGCGAGCTCGAAGGCGCTGGCTATGCCGTCCGCCACGCGGCCGACGGGCCGTCAGCCGTGCGTGAAGTCGCCGACAGCACGCCCGACCTGATCGTGCTCGATTGGATGCTGCCGGGCTTCGACGGCCTGGAGGTGCTGCGGCGCGTTCGTCAGACGTCCGCGTTGCCCGTGCTCATGTTGACTGCTCGAGCCGAAGAGATTGACCGCGTCATTGGCCTCGAAGTGGGCGCCGACGACTACCTGACCAAGCCGTTCGGGTCGCGCGAATTCATTGCCCGCGTGCGCGCGCTACTGAGGCGCCATGAGCGCCTGCAGGAGATCCTGGCGGCCGACCGGGCCGAAGGCACCACCACGCTGAACCTCGGTCCACTGGTCGTCGACCCGTCCGCGCATCTGGCCAGGCTCGACGGGGAGCCGCTGGAGCTCACGCGCACCGAGTTCGGCCTGCTCCACTTGCTGCTCCGCAACAAAGGCCGCGCGTTCAGCCGCGCCTACCTGCACGACGCGGTATGGGGTGAGCCGGCGGTCGAGGGCGACCGCTCCGTCGACAACGCGATCCTGCGTCTGCGCAAGAAACTCGGCGACCTCGGCGACACGATCGAGACCGTCTGGGGCGTCGGCTACCGCCTGTCCCAGCCGAAAGGCCGCGGGCCGTGAGACTGCCGTGGGGTGGTCGACTGCGCTGGCAACTGACGCTGTCGCACCTCGCCGCGATCGCCTGCACGCTCGTCAGCATGATCGCGGCCGTCGTGCTGATTGCAAGCCACGTCATCGCGAGTCAGCCGGACACCGGGCCGCGCGAGCCGGTCCAGGATGCGCGCAACGCCGCCGGCGTGATCGCTGGGATGGTCGCTGGCGGCGCGGACCCGACCGAGCTGAACGCCGTGCTGCGCGCCCTCGCCTCCGGCCAGCTGCGGGCCACGTTCTCGTTCGGAGCCGAAAACGTGCGGCGCGGCGCGCCTTTCGAGATTGGCTTGCGCAACGTGGACTACCTCGTGGTACTCGGGCCAGATGGTCACGAGATCGGAAGCTCCGACCCGTCGGGCGCAGCGTTTTCGCCGCCGGAACGCGCCGACTGGCAGCGAGCGCTCGCCTCGGGCGAAGTCGTGACGCTCGACGGACCCGGCCCGGCCGCCCTGGGCGCGGCGCCAATCGTGGACGACTCGGGGCAGACGGTCGGCAGCGTCGTCGTCGCCAAATCCTCCGTGTCGGCGCCGGCTGGCGGCACCCAGCTGGACCTGCTGCGCGGGCTGGCGATTTTCGGCGCCGCGTCCCTCGTGGCGCTGATCGCGGCGTCGCTGTTTGCCGTGGCCTCATCCAGCCTGGTCGCATACTTGCTGTCGCGCAGCCTGGTGCGCCGGCTCGAACGGCTGCAGTACGCGGCGGCCGCTATCGCCGCGGGCGACCTGACGCAGCGCGTCCAGGTGGACTCCGGCGACGAGCTCGGGCAGCTGGGGCGTCAGTTCAATGCGATGGCGGCGGACATGGAGCGCACGCTCCGTGAGCTGCGCGCCGAGCGCGACCGGGTGGCTGGTTTGCTCGAGCAGCGGCGCCAACTGGTGGCCAACGCGTCACACGAGCTGCGTACGCCGCTGGCTACCGTACGCGGCTACGTGGAGTCGGCCCTCGCGCGCGTCGACGGGGTGCCGCGCGAGTTGCGCCGCGACCTGGAGATCATCGACCGCGAGATCGAACGCCTGCAGCAGTTGATCGAGGACCTGTTCGCAATCGCGCAGACCGAGCTCGGCAGGCTCACACTGCGCCTCGAGCCGACGAACGTCGGGGCGGTGGTGCAACAGGTGGTGTCGACGAGCGCGCCCCTGGCGTGGCGGCAGCGTCGGGTGGAGGTGCTGGCGGAGGTCGGATCTGGACTTCCACCGGCAATCGCCGACCGGCAGCGGCTGGAGCAAGTGCTGTCGAATCTGCTGTCCAACGCCTTGCGGCACACGCCTCCGGGCGGGCTGGTGGCCATCGCCGTGGCCGCTGACGATGGTCTGGTGCGCATCGAGGTGCGCGACACGGGCGAGGGCATTGATGCGGAGGATCTGCCGCACGTGTTCGAGCGCTTTTTCCGCGGGCGAAACAACGCGGAGGTCGGTGCGGGCCTGGGCCTGGCGCTCGTGGCCGAGCTGACGCATGCCATGGGCGGCAACGTAACGGCCCACAGCACACCCGGCGAGGGCAGCTGCTTCGAGGTCCGCCTGAAGACGGAGGGATAATCGCCGCCACCATGGAGCAGATCTTTCACGTCACGCGCGCCGACGATTGGCGCGCGGCGCAGGGATAGGTGGCGCTATCCGCGCCGACGCCGAGGCACCTCGAGCTGAACTGTACGATACGTCGCAATGGATGATCCGGTTTCCATCGGCCGGCTCGACGCCGAGCCGCGGCCGTGGTCGGGTGGCCGTGTGCGTCCCATCGCCATCGCCGTCGTGTGGCGCGCCGAGAGCCTCCTCGTCTTCGAGGCGTATGACTCCTCGAAAGGTGAAACCTTCTATCGGCCGTTAGGTGGAGGCATCGAATTCGGCGAGTACGGCCGCGACGCCATCGTTCGTGAAATGCGTGAGGAGATCGGCGCGGAGCTGCTCGACGTCAACTACCTGGGCATGCTCGAGAATATCTTCACCTATGAACGCCGCCGTGGCCACGAGCTGGTGTTGGTCTACGAGGCAGCCCTGGCAACTACGGCCATCTACGCCAGGGAAGAACTTGTCGCCCACGAAGACAATGGTGCAAGCTTCAAAGTGGTCTGGAAGCCGCTCAGGTTCTTCCAGTCCAGGGCGGCTCCGCTGTACCCCGACGGCCTTCTCGACCTGCTCGAGCGCCGCTCAGCCCAGCACTCGCACCTCCGCCCTGGCCGTTGACACCGATCAGACCTGCAGGTTGTACACGTGCCGCGCGGTCTCGCCGAGAATGTTGCGTTTGGCTTGCTCGCTCAGGAAAGGCAGGTCATAGATCGTGCTCGGCAAGTTGAAATCCCAATGCGGAAAGTCAGAGGCGAACATCAGCGTCTTTTCCGCATTGATCATTTTCAGATTGAACTGCAGCGCCTCCAGGTTGGTATTTTCGATTGGCTGCGTCGTGTAATAGAACCGACTCGACATATATTCGCTGGGCTTCATCTTCAGCAGCGGGGCTTCCGACGTCCGCATCATGTATTCGTTGTCCAGTCGCTGCATCAGGAAGGGGATCCACGCCAGGCCACTCTCGATCCAGATGATTTTCAGCCTGGGAAACCTCTCGGGGATGCCGTTGATGACCATATTGGTCATGTGCACGATGTTGAACCAGGTGAAGCCGAGCGCATGGACAGCTATGAAACGGTTCATGCCCTCCCACGCGCGCTCCATGCCCATGCCCAGACCAGCATGGAAGCCGAGCGGCATGTTCCGCTCTTCGAGTGCCCGATAGATGGGCATGTAGACGTTATCGTGCACCGGTCTGAATCGCGGGCTGGTCACCATGAAGCCGACGACGCCGGGCTTGCCAGTGAACTGCTCGATTGCGCGCATGCACGCGGAAGGCGTGTTGAGCGGCAGATAGATCATGGTCTTCATGCGCGGCTCATGCGGGAGAATTTCTTCCGTCAGCCACCGGCTGTATGCCCAGCTGAGCTCCACTTCGACGTTCGTCTCCTGGTGCATGCCCAGCTCGAGCATCGGCGTTGGAAAGACGACCTGGTATTTGATACCGATGGAATCCATCTGCTTGCGGACCAGCTCGACGTCGCGCGGCGCGATGCCGTCCACCTTCTCCAGACGACGGCCCGAGTAGCGAACGACGCGGCCGGAGTTACTCTGGTTGCCGGGCTGGCTGGGCATGAGCGTGGACGACCCCGCGCGTTGGCCGCCCTGTGAAGCGCGGTGGCGGAGCACCGGGTCCTCGATGTACTTCACGATATCCGCCCAGGACTCGTTCTCGTAATGATGCGCATCGGCATCGATGATCAGCAGATCCTTATACTTGCGCTCCTCCGCCTGCCGCCGCGCGTGCTCGAGATGCTGCATCGTGTTGTAGCCGGCGCGCTCGCCGGTGACGACGGTCCGCGTCAGATCGGCGAGGTCCGCTGGATGATCGAGTGTGGTTGCCATCAGTCGCTCAGCTCCTACAATTGGCCGAGGCGTCGCCACCAGCCAAGCTCAAAAGGTTCCAGTCGGACTGCCCTCAACAGTCCGGAGGCTGTCTCGGAGACCTCGGTCGCCGTAAGGTCGCCCTCCGCAACCGGATCGAATTCACATCCCGTTTCGCGTTTCGCGATATACAACTTGACGGCCAGGCTGACCAAGCGCTGAATCGCTTGCGGTGGCAAGTCATCCATCTGCCTGAGCTCGAGGACGCGCTCCACCGCGCGTACGGCGGCTTCTGCCTCAGCCGAGGACATACACGCTGCCCTCTCGTTGTAGCGTTTCGTAGCGACGCAATTTGCGCCGTCGGTCTCCAGCGCACGCGCCCGTCTCTACGTCGTACTCCCAGCCGTGCCATGGGCAGACCAGATGAATCTCGGTATCGGAAAACTCCTCGCGCAGCAATTCCTTGTTGGGGCCCAGGACGGCCTCGACCTTGCCCAGGATGAGACCTTCGCCAACTGGCCCGCCCATGTGCAGACATTCGTTCTCGTAGGCGTGGAAGCGCTCACCCCAACGGAACACGACGACCTCGCGGCCATCGACAGTCAGGATCTTGCGATCACCACCGTCGAAGTCCGTCACGGTCCCCGCCAGCCACTCTCGCATGAGACCATGCTAGAGCGAAAGGCGGCGGGGTGCCACGGGGAAATGATCAAGCCGATGGCAATGCCGATATGTCGGTGCGCGGCAGGCCTGGCAATCTGCCGGCACTACGGCTCTGCGCCGGCGGTGCCGGTCGCGCCCGACGGGACACGCGTGGGCAGCGTGACCCGCGTGGGCGTGGCACGGCGGATGGGGGTTGCGGTCGGAACGACGGTGACCCCGCCAGTCACACGAGTCGGAACGGCCGCGGGGATTGACGTCGCAGGCTTGAACGGAGTGGCCGTGGGTGCGGCGTTCACGACACCACTGTCTTGAGTCGCGGCTGTTGCGGCCGGGACCGCCTGAGATCGAGACGGAGTTGACGTTGGCGCCGGGTTTGCATGCCCCGAGTCTCGAGATGAGCCCGCGGCGGCGGCGGTGGCTGCTATGCGCACCGGGGTCGACGTTGGCAGCCGCGCGGGCCCGCGAGTCGCTCCCGCTACCGGAATCGGAGTGAGTGCGACCAGGTCGTCCTGGGCTTCCTGACGATCGGGTGCCAGAGCCTGCGCCTGTTCGAGCTGTGCAATTCCGTCGTCCGTGCTTCCGGATTGCAGGAGGTCCTCGCCGTAGCCGACGAGCGCGGCGTACAACTTGTCCAGCGCCGGCTGTTGATCAGGGTATTGCTGCAGATAACTATCGAGAATCTGAATCGACATCGGCCAGTCTGTCTGCCAGACCGAATCCAGACGCGCGATCGTCTCTTGCCACGCCTCGTCCGCGCTGAGCGTCGGAGTAGAGGTCGTATCAGGTGACGGAGTGGCGATGACGGTTGGGCTCACCGTCGATTGCCCCAGCAGGAACGGGGTGAGCTCCGGCGTCGGCACACTGCCGGCTGCCAACTGAGGCAGAGGCGTTGGAAGGTCCGTAGCCTCTGCTGCCTCGACCGGTGACAGTGTCGGTTCGAGGGCGGCGCGACCGACAACGAACGCCGCGGCGACGGACGCCGTGAGCAGGAGGACGCCCAGGCACGCAAGCGCAACCAAGCTCCTGGACCCCCAGCGCCACGGGCGTGCGGCAGGCGCAACCGGACCCGCCGCAGGTTTCGCGACGTTACGCCCACTCTCCACCGCGCTTGAGTGACCGGCACTCTGAGCGGGGGGCGCTGAGACCTGCTCGGTCCACAGACCCGCCGGAGGTCGAGTGTGCGTCGGAACTGAAAGTCTGACTGACGGCTGCCGGAACGGGTCCAATGCTGAGCGCATGTCCGCGGGTGTCTGGAAACGCTGCGCCGGCGGCCTGGACATGGCCCGATGCACCACTTCGGCCAGCCGCGGAGCGATTTCCGGGTCGACCTGAGTAAGCGGACGGAGGGTGGTGTCCAACGGATCATGATAGGGACGAGAACCTGCGAGGAGCTCGTACATTGTGACGCCGAGAGCATACAGGTCGGTCCGGATGTCGACGGACTGCCCGCGAAACTGCTCCGGCGCCATGTAGGCGAGCGTGCCGATCTGGGTATTGGCCTGCCGGCCGGGTAGGTCCGCGAGCGTATCCTTGGCGATGCCGAAGTCCATCACTTTGACGATCTGCTCTGGCGGTGCCGTCAGCATCAGGTTCGACGGCTTGATGTCGCGATGGACGATGCCGTGCTGGTTCGCCACCTCCAACGCGGCCAGCGCCTGGCAGGCGATCTCCACTACTTCCGCAACGGGCAGTCGTCCGCGCCGCTCCAGAATGCTCGAGAGCGTCCACCCGTCGACCCACTCCAGAATGATGAAGGGCACGTTTCCGCGGTCGCTGCCCTGGTCCAGGACCTGGACGATATTGACGTGCTGCAGCCCTCGCAGACGCTGGGCTTCCTGCTCGAACCGCCGGACCAACACGGGTTCGTACGCGAGGTGCGAATGCAAGCGCTTGATCGCGACCGGCCGGTTGTTACCCAGGTCGCGGCCGAAGTGCACGGTGCCGAAGCCGCCACCCGCGACGCGTCGATACACCTCGTACGAGCTCAGAGCCGTCTGCAGAATCTGTGGTTCGTCGTCGACTACCAACAGAGGGCTCCACGCCGGCAGCTACGCGATCGAACCGAAATCACGTGACCAACCTACTGGATAGTTGCGCGGACGACTGTGAACCTGCTCACAAACGGCTCCACCGTAGGTGGAGCCGTTTCCTAAAGACGGCGGCAGCGGCTGCGCCTAGACGGCGGCAGCGGATTCGCCCGCCAGCCAGCCGAAGACCAGCGCCGGGCCCACGGTCGCACCGCCGCTCGGGTACGCCATCCCGAATGGATTGGCGGCGGCGTTGCCCGCGGCGAACAGTCCTTCAATCGGGCCAGACCCATCCGCCTTCAGCACTCGCGCGTCTTGATCGATCTTCAATCCGCCTTTGGTCCCCAGACAGCCGACCTGGACCTGGACGGCGTAGAACGGCGACTCGGTCAGCGGACGCAGCTGGTCACGGATCGGCATGAACCCCGCGCTGTAGCGGTCCCAGGCGTACGAACCCCGACCAAAGTCTTCGTCGACACCCCGTACGGAGTGGCTGTTGTAACGCTCGACGGTGGCTCGCAGCGCCGCGGGCGGCATGTCCAGGCGCGTGGCGAGCCCTTCTAGCGTTGGACTCCGGATCAGCCAATCGGGATCCGCGGCATCGGGATCGAGCGGTCCGATCGGTCCAGCGCTTCGCCGCTCGGCGTCGAACACGTACCAGCTGGGCGAGCGTGGGAACCGGTAGCCGGCCGGATCGAACTCGTGCATCGACCGACCGAAGTCGTTGTAGTTGGTCGCCTCGTCCGCGAACCGCCGCCCGAATTGATCGACGATAATGCCGCCAGGCGTGGCGCGAATCGCTCCCAACAACAACCAGTAGAACGGCGCACCATCCACGCGTCGATCGACCACTTCCATGGCCGGCGACCACCACGCCTCGCTCATGTTGCCGAGTGCCGCGCCCACGGCCATGCCCATCCTCAGTCCTTCACCGCGGTTGGTCGACGGACTACCGGGGGCTGTCATCGGGCCGCGAAGGAATGCACGCACGAGGGCCGGATCACGCTCGAAGCCACCCGTGGCGATGATCACCTGCCCCAGGAACTGCTCGCCATCAGCCTGGACGCCGATGACCGCCCCGTCCTTGCAGAGCAGGTGGTCGACGCGCCGGCCG
>JAFAOS010000006.1 GCA_019247515.1 Chloroflexota bacterium
ACCACGATGTGGTTTATCTTCTGGAGGCCGTTGGTCTGCGCCATTGATGGTGACGTGGGTGCAAGTAACAGCGTGACTGTAAACGCCATGCTGACGGCGGCAATCACTCGCATGCGGCCAATTGTGACAGACTTCGCTTTGCGGCAACGTTAACAATCGCGGCGTCGGCCGGTGTGGTTTCCTGAGCTCGCGGGTAATTGGGTTCCCAATTCTGCTCATCCCCTTTGAAAGGTGGAGGACACGCTATATTCGGCAGGCCGGCTCCCGAATAGCTGGGTGCGAGTACAGGACCTCGTGTCTTGACTCTGTCCACCAGGAAAACGTAACCGCCTTCGTCGATGTAGGGGATGTCTCCGGTGTGGGACCAGGCGCGCGGAGCTGATCGCTCCGTTCATGTCCTGCGTGACTCGTTGAGATTCGTGCGGAGGTTGCGCCTGACGCTGGGACTCAGCTGCGTGGTCGCCGTCGATCTGGAGTCGTGCATGATCGAAGCGCTCCGCGCGCATCCGGCCGCCTCCCACGGCGCTCAGGCCGACGATGCACTGCGGCGTTATGGCTCGATGCGTTGTCAGGTCCGCACTGACCCGCTGCTCGCACGCGCACTTGGCAAACTAAACCTTACTCGTGCCAGCTCAGGACGAGCCGGTCATGGGCCAGTCGATCGCCGATCGCGGCTTGCAAACGCGATGCGACCTCGGGCGATTTGGCAAGTGCCCCAAACTGCTTCTTGCTCATGACATACGCCCGGACCGGCGTCCTGGCGACAACTGTGGCTGTCGCTGCCCCCCCGCGTTGCATGCTGATCTCGCCGAAAAAAGTGCCAGCCTTCTGCGTCTGCCTCAGTTGCCCGGAAATGTTGACGTCGGCTTCACCTTCGAGGAGGACAAAAAACCTGTCGTTGGGTTGACCCTGGGCTATGAGCGTCGAACCCTGAGGAAAGCTTGCCTCGTCCATAAGACTGGCAATGGTCTCGCGATCCTTACGGCTCAGGTCTGCAAAGAGGGGCAGCTCCTTCAACACGTCTGCGGGTGATGCCATGCGCCATCCTTCGAATCGGTGGATTTGGGGGCTAGTATGCGGTCGCTGTCAAGTGCATCTGACCCACTGCTCTCTGCCAGGTCGGGTGTTGAGGGTGCATGTTGAATGAGCTCGAGGCGCACCCGAGGACTGTGCGCAGAACGTTAACAAACGGATTACACGGCAGATCTCGACCGTCCGCCACGGCGGCGGGCACCCTGCTAACCAGTGAGTACGCTTTCACGACGGACTTTCGTGCGCAGCGCGGGCGCCACCGGCCTGCTCCTGGCCGCGCCGGAGCTCTGGGTCCAGCCTGCCATCGCGGGTACTCCTGATCCGGAACAGATCCATTTGCAGTTCGGTAGCGACGCTAGTCGCGAAGTGACGGTCTCGTGGGCGACGCCCGCTAGCGTGCAGCACCCACGCGTGAATCTGGCACTCTCGGGCGACCGCGGCCGACGCGGCGGACGCGTCGTGCAGGCGGACACCCGCCCCTATGTCGATCTGCAGACCCGCATCGAGGTCATCACTCACCACGCGTTGCTGAGCGATCTCGAACCCAACACCAGCTATGTCTATTCGGTCGAGCACGACGGGTCGAGCCAGCAGTACGGCAGCTTCACCACCGCACCCGCCGGTCGGGCGGCCTTCCGCTTCACCAGCTTCGGTGATCAGGCTACCCCCGAGAGCGGCAACGGCCTGGCCTCGCCCTGGGCCGCTTATAACCCGCCGCAGGTCGAGGCCATGCAACCGTTGTTCCACTTGCTGAACGGCGACCTGTGTTACGCCAACATCAGCCCTGATCGCGTCAAGACCTGGCATGATTTCTTCACTCAGAACGAAGTCTCCGCGCGGTATCGCCCGTGGATGCCGGCCGCCGGCAACCACGAGAATGAAGTGGGCAACGGCAGGCTGGGGTGGCGTGCCTATCAGACACGGTTTTCGCTACCGGACCACGGTGAAGGCAATCCCGATTTGCGCGGGATGTGGTACTCGTTCAAAGCTGGCGGCGTGAGGGTCATCTCGTTGAACAACGACGACGTCTGCCTGCAAGACGGCGGCGATAATTACGTGCGGGGTTATAGCGATGGTGCGCAGCACAATTTCAATGGCGCGGACCTGGGGATCCGTCAGGCATGGCTGCCACTTTTCGACAAGTACGCCGTGGACCTGGTGTTGACCGGCCATGAGCACCACTTCGAACGTACGCTGGCGGTGCGGGGCACGGACTCCGCCAACACCCTCCGTCCAAAGGTGGCCGATGCCAACCTGGGGGTGGTCGATACCACGCGGGGCACGGTGCACATGATCATCGGGGGTGGAGGAACCTCAGCCCCATCGAATCAACTCTTGTTGGATCCGGCGAAATGCGAAGTGATCACCGAGGTCGGGAACCAGCCGCCCACGTCCGGTGGAAGCGCGCGACCCAAGCGGGCACCAGTCAAGGAGGTTGAGGACGCTAGCTGGGTTGGCACGCGCGATAAGAAGCACGCGCCGACCGGCGTGCCGACGATCTTTGACGAATTCGTGCTGCAGCGTCCACGACGTGACGCCTCCGCTCAGCGTGCTGGGGCCACCACCTGAGCCTGACGGAACGCGTCATGGGTCACCCACCTGTTCGGCAGGCGCGGCCCTGGCCTCCTCCGCGAACTCACGCCCCGCTTCGGCAAGCGCGGAGCTCGCCGTGGCATCCGTGTGAGCAAATTCGGCAAGCTCATGACTGAGCTCCTCCAGCTCTTGTCCGCCCGCCATCATTTGGACAATCTGCTCACGGCTAGTATCCGCCTTGTTGAAGGTGCCATAGCTTCGACCTCGATTCAACAGCGTGAATCGATCGCCAATCGGGTAAGCGTGGTGCACGTTGTGTGTGATAAACACTACGCCGAGCCCACGCGCCCGCGCCTGCGCGATATACCGCAGGACCACGCCCGCTTCTTTTACGCCCAGGGCGGCCGTTGGTTCGTCAAGGATCAGGACCTTCGCTCCGAAATAGACAGCGCGTGCGATCGCTACTGACTGCCTTTCACCACCTGAGAGAGTTCCGACTGGCTGGGCAGTATCCCGCAAGCGGATGCCCATCTTGCCGAGCTCCTCCCGCGTAACTTTGTCGGCGAAGCGCATGTCGAAGCGACGGAATGGACCGACGCCAACCGTTGGCTCGGAACCGAGAAAAAAATTACGCGAGACGCTGAGCAGTGGAATCATCGCCAGGTCCTGATAGACCGTGGCAATTCCCACATCAAGCGCATCGCGTGGTGAAGTGAAGTGGACCTCTTGCCCCTCGAACAGGAGGCGGCCGCGGCTGGGCACATGCACACCCGACAGGATCTTGATGAGCGTCGACTTACCCGCACCGTTGTCTCCGAGCAAGCACATGACTTCGCCGGAGTGGACCGTCATGGACACGTCGTCGAGGGCGATAACGTTGTCGAAGAACTTCGATACGTGCTCCAATTCGAGGAGCGGTGTTATGTGATGCCCCGTTGTCACGACGATCACGCTTTCATCGCGCGTTCGCGCACAAGTCGATTGATCAACACGGCGATCAACAACATCAGTCCGAGAAATACCTGGAACCAGTCTGCGTCCACGCGAGCAAAGACGATGCCCTGGCGCACCATGCCAAAGATGAGTGCCCCGAAGACGGCGCCGATGGCCGAGCCGTACCCGCCCGTGAGCAGCGTGCCGCCGACCACGACGGCAATGATGGCAAAGAACTCCTGGCCAGTGCCGCGCAGTACGTCAGTGCCGGTGAATTCGACCGCTTGGATGATTGCCACCAGGCACGCGGCGGCGGCGGTGCCCATGAACAACAGGATTTTCACGCGACTTACGGGCACGCCGACATTACGCGCTGCCTCAACGCTGCCACCGCACCCGAAGATCCAGTTGCCGAACGAGGTCCGCAACAGGAGCCAGGTGGCTACCGCGGCGATCACGAGCCACCACACGATGGAGATCGCGAACGGTGCGCCGCCGATAGTGACGGTGCTCGCAAAGGCGGCCTTTGCCGCGCCAAAGCCGGACGCCTGATCGAGACCGCCAATTTGCGTCCGGCCGGTGAGTAGGCGAGTTGAGCCAATGGTTGCGCCGCGAATGACGTACAGCGTCGCCAGCGTCACGATGAACGACGGCAAGCCAGTGCGCAGCACCAGGTAGCCGTTCACGACGCCCACCGCCAGGGCGAGCACCAACGCCGCGAGCATCGCCAGCCAGATGTTCCAGTTGAATTGGACGGCAAGCGCGGTCATGACCATGCCTGTTGCGCCTAGGATGGAACCAATCGACAGATCGAACTCGCCACTGATCATCAGCAAGGCAACGGCGACGGCCATAATGCCCAACTCCGCCGCGACCTGCAGGTAGGTTGCCGTCCCGGCGAAGCTCAGAAAGCCGCTTTTACCGGCGACGACCGCAAAGAAGATCCAGACAGCGATCGATCCCGCAACCGCGCCCATCTCTGGTCGAACAAGCAGCCGACGCAGCGCGTGGGTGCGACTCACCCGGTCATTGACGGGTGTGACCGGTTGATCGATGGCCGTCGACGGAGCTGTCATTCCGCCTCCTTCCTGGTCGCGAGCCTGGTCCGCGAGGTCGCCTCGCAGGAGTCGCGAATCGCGAGCCACGCTAGCTGATCATTCGCTGTCATCGGCGAAACGTGACTCGCGACGGCTGAATGCGTAAGCCTAGCGCGTGCCAGCCTTCGAGAGATTGATCACTTTCAGGGCATTGTCTTTGGTGACAAAACCTGGACCCGTCATCAATACAGGATTAGCTATCGTATTGAGGTTCGATGCGTTGAGCTTGAGCAACACGATCGGCAGGTATCCCTGCATATACTGCTGCTGGTCGATGGCGAACAGCATATTGCCGTCGGCGATAGCCTGCAGTACGTCGGGTGACAGGTCGAATGTCGCAAGCTTGATCTGGCCCAGCTTGCCCATCGCGTTCAGAGCGGCCAGCGCCGGCGCGGCCCCGGTCGGGCCCAGCGTAAAGATGCCATCGATCGTGGAATCCGCTGTGACCGCGGCAGTGATGCGTTGCTGCGCATCGGTTGGATTATTGAGGTCCACCGCCAGCACGTCAACGCTGGCGCCGGCCGCGGTCATCTTATCCTTGAAGCCGTTACAGCGGAGGTCCAGCGCAGCGTTGCCGACCTCCTGATTGACGCATATCGCGTGCTTGACGCCAGCCGTCGCCATCTGCGTCCCGCCGCCCTGGCCTGCTTCGAATTCGGTCTGACCGATATGCGTCAACACTCCCAGCGACTGTGCGACATCACTGCCGGAGTTGATCGAGATGACTGGGATGCCCGCGTCCACAGCGGCCTTGATGTGCGGGCCCAAAGCATTTGCATCAGGAATGGAAACGACCATTCCGTCTGGCTTGGAAGCAACAGCTGCATCGATCAATTGCGCCATAGCGACCATGTCGAATGTGCCCGGCGCCTGGTACTCCACAGTGACGCCCATGTCCTTTGCGGCCTGGTCGACGCCGTTTTTGACAACTGACCAGAAGGGATCGGAGGCCTGGCCGTGTGTTACGACTACGAAACGATACGAGCCCTGAGCGCTCCCGGCGGTCGGAAGCAGCAGAACCGCGATCAGCGCGGTCGCCAATATCGGTGCGAGCAATCTCGCGAAACGACTCATGATGTCTCCCTCTTCCTTGATGGAACGCGCCCTGATGACTGTACCTGTTTGTGAATGGCCGACCTCCTCGCATCTGTTGGTTTGACAGTCTTCAGACGGAAGCGGATATCTCCAACTCCGCCAGCGCAACAGGTCTTGCCGACTTCCAGGACATCGTCGCGGCCTGGGCGATCTTGAATGCAGCCAGGGCGTCGATGCCGCCGACGGCTGGTTGCAAATTCCGCTTCACGCAATCGAAGAAGTGCTCCAATTGCAGTCGGTAGGCACTTCCGAAGCGCTCGACGAAGTGCGGTGTCCCGTCAGCCGGCGAGTCCGCCGCACGGTTCAGAAGTTCCATCCGGCCCCAGCCGGCATTTCCGACCATGACCGCGCCGTGGGAGCCCAGCACTTCAGTACGTACGTCATAGCCGTAGCGCGCATTGCGGCTGACCTCGACGTTGCCCAGTGCACCGTTCGCAAAACGCAGGTTGATCACGGCGTTGTCGATGTCGTCCACGGCGGCCAGTTGTTCGCAGACGAGCAGTCCAGCCTCAGTGGAAACACGCTCCACTTCGCTCGACATCAGCCAGCGAGCCAGGTCGAAATCATGTAAGGCCATATCCAGAATCAGTCCGCCGCTGTAGGCCGGATTTGCGTACGCGAGCGGTGGACAATCTGGATCGCGACCGATCGCTTTGAAGCTTACAACCCGGCCGATACATCCGGCGTCTATGGCTGCCTTGGCGTCCGAGTACAGCGAGTCAAAACGTCGCATAAAGCCGACCTGGAAGATGATGCCGGCCCGCTCCACGGCCGCCAGCACATCTTTCGTCTGGTCGATGGTAAGTGCAAGTGGCTTTTCACACAGGATGTGCTTACCGGCGGCGGCCGCGGCGATCACGATTTCGGCGTGAGTGCTGGCTGGCGAGGCGACAAGCACGGCCTCGACATCGGGTCGCTCGACGACCGCGAGCGGGTCCGCAAAGACGGTGCAGCCGAGTTCAGCACGCACGCTGGCACGGGCCGCCGGCTTGGGATCCGCGGCAGCAACCAGGCGCGCGCTGGAGAGGCTGGCGTGGACGGTCCGGGCGTAGAAGCGTCCCATCCGCCCGAGGCCGATGACCCCAAGCGCGAGCGGCATCAGCGGTCGACCTATGGTGCGCCTGGTAAAGTGATCAGGGAACGTGAGAAGGGAACGTTCCCGCCGACGCCCATGCCGCTCACTCTAGATCAGCACAGCAGGCGTGTCAAGCACCCTACCATCATCGACGTGGCCGCCCTGGCGGGTGTCTCAAAGTCCGTCGTCTCGCGTGTCATGCGCGAGGATCCCACAGTCGGTCCAGCGCGGCGTGAGGCGGTAATGGCCGCCGCCGGTGAGCTCGGCTATCGACCCAATGCCGTCGCGCGCAGCCTGGTCCAGCAACGCACCTTCAACATCGGCGTAATTGTGTCCGATCTCCACAATCTGTTCTTTGCCGAAATCCTGGACGGCATCGGCGCCGCGGCGGCGTCGGCCGGCTACCAGGTGCTCGTTACCAGCGGCAGCTTGCTCCAGTCCAATGAAGCGCGCGCGCTGGAGACAATGGTCCAACTGCGAACTGACGGCATCATCCTGGCCGGCTCACAACTATCAACTGAGACGATTCGGGCTGCTAGTCGCCGGGTGCCAATGGCGGTGGTGACCAGTGCAATCCGCGCTCCTGGCGTCGACACGGTGGCCACCGACGACGTCAGAGGTGCCGCATTGGCCGTAGCGCATCTGGCGAGTCTCGGCCACGGCTGGATCAGCATGGTGGACGGTGGTACCGGCGCGGGCTCAGCTGAGCGGTGCGAGGGTTATGCCCAGGCGATGCACCAGATCGGAATTGGCCAATACATTCGCATCGCTCCGGGCGACTACACCGAAGAAGGCGGTCACCAGGGCGCAACGCGGTTGCTTGAGATGAAGCCGCGACCGACGGCCATTTACGCGGCGAACGATCTGTCGGCCATCGGCGCGCTCAATGCGATTGCCGAGGCCGGTCTGGAAGTGCCGCGTGACATTTCGGTTGTCGGCCATGACAACACCGCCCTGGCGGCGCTACGCCACGTTTCACTGACCACGGTGCACCAGCCGCGCTTTCAGATCGGCGAAATGGCGATGAGAGCGCTGCTGCGGCGGTTCGAGCGACCCACGGCACGGGCTCGACACGAGCTGCTGGAGCCGCACCTCGTCGTCCGCGAGACCACGGCGCGTGCCCGTAGTTCTCCCTGAAGGCGCTCATGTCAGAGTGCCATGCGGACACTCGGATGCGACGCACATACTCCGGCTCGACTGCGCACAGGAAGCGCTTGGCCGCGACATATAATCGCACCGCTTCAACCAGCGGTGGCGGAAACCACTGCGCCAACCAGCTCGCTCCGACCAGTTCGTGCGCATCGTCCGCGCCTGCCGGGCAGTGCCCGACATCGTGCGACAGTGCCACCGCAATTCAGTGATCTGGTGCGTCCGAACGCTCGGCAAGCGAGGCAGCCTGCAACATGTGCTGAGTGACGCTCAACACCTCACCGCCGCACCTGCGCGTGCGCTCAGTCGCAAACAGCGCTGCAACGATTTCGATTGGAAAATATATGTGCATTGAGCTGCTAACTCTCCGAATGCCACACGCTTGATGTTCAGCAGATGGGTGTACGTCACGTTGTCGGTGGTCGAGCTTCGGCCGAACGTACCGGAGCCCACCGTCATCCACGGCTGAAGCCCGGTACCGAGACCCATCGTGCCCTGTACTCCGGCAGCGTTCACCAGAATGCGGCTGGCGCGCAGTTCGCGGCCGAAGCGCTCGATACGCCGCTGATCAGAGGTGTGGATGATGGCTGTATGTCCGGCGCCGTCGTTGGAGAGCATCTGCCGACACGCGTTGAAGCCTTGCTCCTCGTCGTCGACGGTGAACATCGACACTACTGGAGCCAGCTCGAAGCTGGATTCGTTTTGGAATCAAACCGAAGACCACGCCCATCGGACTGGCGATTTCGGCGATATTCCTCTCGGCGTCAACCCTGAGGAGACCGTTGCCGGGCTTGCCCGCCAGTGAGCGGCAGACCATCGCGCTGGCGACGTGGTTCTTGATGATCTTGTCGGCGACATTCCCGTAGCCCGTTTCGGCAACGGTCGCTTCGGCAAGTTCTTGCGCGTGCGTGCCGACCTCGTCTGCGACGTCCTTCAACAGCGCGTCCACTCGCTCTTCCGACCACGGCTCGAACTCGTGCTGCGCGGCGACGGCCGCCTCCATCACTGAATCGACGTCCACGCGCGTGGGACTCGTCGTCGACATTGGTGAGCCTTTTTCATAGCGGCCAGCATGGGGTTGCGCCGGCGAGAAGCCCACACGTTGCTTCCACGTCGCACCCACGTCAGGCGTACGTCATGGCTCTTGCAGAGTTGCTAGCCGGACGTGGGTGGGCTGTGTGGTCGCGCCGTCAAACGAAGCGCAGGCTGGGCACGAAAGGAAATGTCACTGATGCTCGCTTCGAACCTGTTTCTCCTCGATTGGCAACACGCGTGGATCCAGCAGGATCGCCTCCGCGAAGCGGAGTCCGTCCGGCTAGCGGCGCTGGCACGCGCATACAAAGCCGCTCAACAGAACAAGAAGGAGGTCAAATGATGCACGGCTTCGTGATCGAAGAACTCCCCTGCCCAAACTGCCGCAACCTGCGCACCGTGCGCTTCGGGACGACTTCGTTCTGCTTCAACTGTCGTACGCAGCGTGATGAATCGGCCCTCAGCTATCCCTTCAGCGATGCGCAGTTGGCGCGACTGCGGGTCTACCGAGCGGCCGTGCGCAACCACTTCTACTCTGACCAACTGACGGGGTAACGCAGCGCAGACTCACTCGTCCGCACGCGCTTCCA
This sequence comes from Chloroflexota bacterium, assembly GCA_019247515.1. Classification (GTDB taxonomy): domain Bacteria; phylum Chloroflexota; class UBA6077; order UBA6077; family CF-72; genus CF-72. The sequence goes on from JAFAOS010000006.1 coordinate 9,537, forward strand.
ATAACGACGTTCCCCGAACGTGGGTGCAACCCGAGACTGAATCCGGGCGCTGGCTGCGCGATCAACGGGTATGGCGACCTTGAGTTCCGCCGAGGGCATGCTGCGGGCGCGGTACGGGATGGCGGCGCTGAACGAGGCATCCGTCGCGTCGACGAGCGTCCGAGTGTGGCCCGGATGTGGGACTACTATCTCGGCGGCGCGCACAATTTTGCCATTGATCGCCAGGCCGCTGAGCAGATCCTGCTTCTGCATCCTGACATGCCTCTGGTCGCCCAGGTCACGCGTGCGTTTCTCAGACGAGTTGTCGAATTCCTGGTCGGGCAAGGGATCGATCAGTTTCTGGACATCGGCGCCGGCATCCCAACCGTCGGTAGCGTCCACGAAATCGCGCAGCGGTTCACACCCACGGCGCGAGTGGTGTATGTGGACCACGACCCGGTGGCGGTGGCCCACAGCCAGGCCATTCTGAGCGGAGCTGCCAATGCGATGGCAATTCGCGCCGACGCTCGCCGACCCCAGGAAATCCTTGATCATCCCGCCGTGCGCAACCTGCTCGACTGGGTCGCCCAACCGGCGTGCTAGCGATCGCCTTGTTCCACTTCATACCTGATGACAACGAAGTGCTCAGCATCATCCGCGTTCTGCACGACGCGATGGCGTCTGGCAGCTATCTTGCCCTGACTCATGCGTCTGCCGATACTCTCGACAGGGCAAGTGCCGAACAGGGTGAGGCGCTCTACAAGCGTGCCACCGCTCCCTTACGCTTCCGTAGTCGCGACGGTATTCTGCGCCTGTTCGAGGGTTTCGAGCTGATCGATCCAGGGTTGGTCTTCATTCCGCTGTGGCGACCAGAGTCGGCCGACGATCTGATGCTAGACACGCCCGATCGAATCGCGAACTACGCTGGCGTAGGGCGCAAGCTCTGATAGGCGAACCGACAGTTCGCTTCACTGGCCTCGACCATTTTCAAGTGCGTGCTCGGCCCAGGACGGCAAGCGACTCACCCCAGCGGCAGCAGTGCAGCAGTGCAGGAACAACTCGCCCGCGCCCAGCCGGACCGGGCTGCCGTCGCGTAGCCATGCCCCACCGACGACGAGAGGTTCTTCGTGATGTGCTGGACAACAGTTGACCGCATGCGCGCGGCCCACTCGGCCGTTACCGCCGCGACGTGCCCCTGCCGGCGGTAACCCGGGCGGGTCCACGGCGCCGCGAACCTCCGCACCAGTCACGCCGGCAGCGCGTCGGGAAGGCCGAAGCGCTCAAACAGACCCGGATCAACGAATGACGTGACCTGTTCGATGCAGTCGCCACGAAGGGTGAGGACATCGAGCACGGCGGCGGCGTAGGTCCCTTTGTCCGCATCCCAGAGATAGCAGCCGACGGCAAGCTGGCCGCTGGCGCGTGCCGGCACATTCCGCCATCGGTTCGGCATCGCGTCCTGCAAGAATGCGACGATCTCTGTCAGGCCAACGTATGACTCCAGAAGTGGCGGCATGGACCATCGCGCATCCTCGGTCAGCATGCGGACGACTGCCTCGATATCTGCAAGTTCCCATGCCTCGACGTAGGCCGCGACGATCTGGCGCTGACGCTCATCGCCCAGGGCACGTAGCGTTGCCTGTTGACTCTGCCTGGGTACCCGCTCGGCCACGATGGTGCGCGCGCGATGCAGCGCGCTGTTGACCGAGCCGACCGTTGACCCGAGCGAGTCGGCAACTTCGCGAGCCGAAAAGCCGAATACGTCGCGCAGGATCAGCACGGCGCGCTGGCGGGCAGAGAGGTGTTGCACCGCGGCGACGAACGATAGCTCAACGCTCTCACGTTGCTCGTAACGGGCGTCGGGTGCCGCGCGGCCATCCTCGACGCCGCGGATCTCATCCGGGTACGGTTCCAGCCAGGCCGGCTCGAGAAGTGAGTCGTTGGTCGGGCTCTGGTGGATTGGCAGAACTCGCCTGGGACGCCTCTGGATGAGCTTCAGGCTGGCGTTCGTCGCAATGCTGAACAGCCACGTCCGGAGCGAGCTGCGACCCTCGAACCGGGGCAGTCCTCGCCAGGCCCGAAGCAGGGTCTCCTGCACAGCGTCGTCAGCGTCAGTGACGGATCCGAGCATGGCGTAACAGTGCACGTGGATCGAGGTGAGGTAGCCCGCCACGAGGCTGTCGAATGCGCGCCTGTCCCCGCCTCGAGCGGAATCAAGCACGTGTGACTCGGTGGAACGATCAGCGAACACTTTTGGGGACGTCCAGGATCAACAGAGTATGGCAACCAATCGCCCCGGGACATCGATGAGCTCAGAAACGCTGCTTCAGCACAAGAACGCCGTGATCTACGGTGGTGGAGGTGCGATCGGCGCCGCCGTTGCTCGGGCCTTCGCGCGCGATGGCGCGCGTGTCTTCCTCGCCGGCCGCACACTGGAACGCGTTCAAGCCGTGGCCGAGGAGATCTCACGTGCTGGCGGCAGGGCCGAGGCCGCCCGAGTAGATGCGCTCGACGAGACAGCAGTCGAGGAGCATATGCGGCAGGTGGCCGGCCGGTCGGACCAGATCGACATCCTCTTCGATGCCGTTGCCATGGAGGACGTCCAGGGAACCCCGCTGCTCGATATGTCAGTGGAGGACTTCGTGCATCCGGTGCTCATGGCCGTCCGGACGAAGTTTGTCATTGCACGAGCCGTGGCTCGGCATATGGTCCAGCATTGCTCAGGAACCATCATGACGATCACCGTGGAGCCCACGCCGGCGGCCGATCTCGGCGGTTTCATGCCGGCGTGCTCGGCGGTTGAGGGCCTGTGGCGCAGCTTCGCATACGAGCTGGGGCCACGCGGCGTCAGGTTGATTGTGATTCGCTCCGCTGGGTCGCCCGAAGCGCCCGGCGTCCAGGAGGTCAACGCCATTCATGCCGAACGGCGAGGGATGACGCCTCAGCAACTTGTCGGTCGTCACGGCGCCGGGACCATGCTCCGGCGGTTGCCGCGCGTAGCGGAGGTCGCCAATGCCGCGACCTTGCTCGCCTCCGATCGCGCAAGCGCGATGACGGCTGTCCACGCCAACGTGACCTGCGGCGCGTTCTTTGACCTGTGAACCTGCCGAGGGGAAACATGCCTTCGTCCCTCAAGCCGACGCTCTCGTGGCGCTCCTCCTTCGCCCCTCTGGGTGCGCCCTTTTCGAGGTTGCCTCAGCCATTGTCTTCCGCAATGCAGTGGATCCGGTGGCACATGCGGATGCCTTCAAGTCGGCAAGTCCAAGACTGGCGTAATCCTTATCGTCGCGACCCGGACCGAGGCCGAGTTCGAATCGGCCGTCGGTCAGGAACGCCAGTGTGGCGGCTTCACTGGCGACCTGGACCGGATGGCGAAAACGAAATGGTCGTTTCCTCGGGCTCATGAAGCGCCTGCAACGTTACCAGGCGTCACGAGCCCCGACTCATAGGCCGTCACGACCGCCTGGACGCGGTCGCGTAATCCCAGCTTGCCGAGGATCCGCGCCACGTGCGTCTTGACGGTCGCCTCGCTGAGCGTGAGGTGTTCGGCAATCTCTGTATTGCTCAACCCGCGTGCAATGAGCACGAGCACCTCCCGCTCCCGAGCGGTCAGCGTCGACAAAGCATCGGCCCCGCCCACGGGTATTCGCGCCGGCGCTGCGAAGCGCTCCACCAGCCGACGTGTGATCGACGGTGCCAGTAGCGCGTCGCCAGCCGCGACCAGTCGCACGGCCGCCACCAGTTGCTCCGGTGACACATCTTTCAGCAGAAATCCGCTCGCGCCGGCACGCAAAGCGGCATACACATATTCGTCCACGTCGAATGTCGTGAGCATGATAATTCGGGGTGGGGCGCCGCGCTCCGAGAGAATTCTGCGCGTGGCCGCGAGCCCATCCAGGACGGGCATGCGTATGTCCATGAGCACCACATCCGGAGTCAGCCGACGCACGGCAGACACCGCCTGCTCACCGTCAGCCACTTCACCCACGACCTCGAGGTCACCATCCGCTGCCAGGATCATGCGAAAGCCGGCCCGTACCAGAGCTTGATCATCCGCGATCACAACTCGCAGTGTCATCCTCCACTCTCCAACGGCAGGAGGGCGCGCACCGCGAAGCCGCCCTCCGGTTGGCGGCCCATCTCGAGTCGACCGCCGTACATCGCCACACGTTCCCGCATGCCGAGCAGCCCACGGCCGCTGCCATTCGCCTCGCTCAGCGCGACGCCCCCGGAGTCCACCACCTCGATGCGCAGTTCCCGGTCACTGTAGTCGATGAAGACGTCTGCTTTCGCCCCGCTGGCGTGCTTGAGTGAGTTGGTCAAAGCTTCCTGAATGATGCGATACGCGGTAAGGTCGAGGCCGGGTGAGATGTCAGCGCGACCCCCGCGTACGTGCACGTCTACTGGCAGTCCGGCCTGACTCACGCGAGCAACGAGCGCATCCAGCTGGTTCAGTCCTGGTTGCGGCGAAAGTTCCGGAGCCGGTTCCGCCTCGGTCAACAATCCCAGCATCCGACGCAGCTCGCCCAGGGCCATGCGTCCGCTGGACTCGACGGCCAGCAAAGCTTCAACAGATTGGTCTGGTTGGCGCCTCAACATACTCCGCGCGGCGCCTGCCTGCACGACCATGACACTCACGCTGTGCGCGACCACGTCGTGCAGCTCGCGGGCGATGCGCTGCCGCTCGTCGGCGCGCGCCACGCGCATACTCAGCTCGCGCTCGCGCTCCAGACGAATCGCGCGCTCCTCGAGCAGATCGACTCGCTGCTGACGCCCGCGAACTGAATTGCCGGCCAGCCAGACGCCCACACCGACCACCAGCATCAACGCCCAGGACGGCATCGATGGCGACGACTCCGGAAATGCAATGCCGAGCCACGCTGCGCCAATAAGCAACCAGATGAGAAATGCTCTACGCCAGCGGCTGTAGACGGCGACCGAATAGACGCCGATGAAGATTGCCACCAGGCTCAGCGTCACTGGCTCCTGTTGTGTGGCGATCGCCGCGCCGATCTGGACAGCATGCGCCAGGATTGGATAGCGCCGCCGCAGCACCAGCGGCAAGCACGTGAAGCTGACGGGTATGAGCTTCAGGTAACTCTCGGGCTGTTGCGACAACAGCTGCAGGCAGGCGCCGACAGTCAAGGCAACAGCCAGAAGCCCGTCCAGTAGCCGCGGGTCGAGGCGCTGCAGCCTGTTCCACACGCGTGTCGCCACTTTCACATGGTGCACTCTAGCGCGCGTGGGCGAGGCAAGCATCGTCCCGACGAACGACCCACGTACATCGGCGGAATGATGCTGGACGCGAATCATCCCTGGGTCTACGGACGAATCATCTGTGCGACCGACGGCACCCTGCCAGGGCGATTCCTAGAGTCCAGCCATGACCTCCAACGAACAGCACAGTGTTCCTTCGCGCCTCGCGCTACGCGTCGGGCGCGACGCCCGTCGTAATCACCGGTCGCGATTCTCGACGCCGACGTTTGCTGGAGTTCGCATGTACTCCGCCGCGCTGTTCACGTTGGCCGCGGGTTTGATCCACCTGAGTGTAGCGCCCGCTCACCTCCGTGAGTATGTTCCGTTCGGCGTGTTCTTCCTGATTGTCGGATCTGCGCAGATCGTGCTGTCAGTGGAGTTGGCGTGGCAGCCGACGCGTCGGCTCGCATTGCTGGTGGCATTCGGCAGCGCGTCGCTGATAGCTCTCTGGATCGTTTCCCGCACTGTCGGACTACCTTTGGGACCGACGCCGGGCCAAGCTGAGAACGTTGGCTTGACGGATGTGCTGTGCAATCTCCTGGAGGTTCTTTCCTTGCCAGCACTGCTGGCGCTCGTCGGCTGGCCGGCGCGGCGCAAGCTTCGGCGAATCTGGCTCGTCGCCGCGGGTACGCTGCCGAGCGCCCTCGTGGCACTGGCTGTGACCCTTGTGGCAGTTTCCGCGGCGATGAGCGACATGCCTGAAGCTGTGAATGCCGCACCGGCGGTCGCCGGCGAGCCATCGACATCCGTCACGAGCCTGGTCGCGACACCTGGCGATGAGCCAGTCAAGGACTTCACGCTCACCGCCGAAGCAACGGTCATCGACGGTCAGACGATGTGGACGTTCAATGGCAGCGTTCCCGGCCCAGAACTGCGCGTCAATCAGGGCGATCGGGTTCGTGTGAAACTCGTCAACCATCTGCCGGAATCGACGACGATCCATTGGCACGGAGTCGCCGTCCCTAATTCCCAGGACGGAGTGGCGGGCGCGACTCAGGATGCCGTGCCATCCGGTGGCGAATACTCTTACGAGTTCATCGCTTACGAGTCTGGTACCTTTTGGTACCACTCGCATCAGCAAACGGGGGAACAACTGCCGCGCGGGTTGTTCGGCGCCCTGGTCGTTGTGCCGCATTCGGGTCTCGCCGAGCAGCACGACCTGACACTTCTGCTCCACGGCAGCGCCGGACATGTCCTGATCAATGGCACGGGCGAGACGGTCCACGTCCAGGCGGTGCCTGGCGAAACAATCCGCCTGCGTCTGATCAACGCGGTTGATCCGGGCATGGATGGAGGTCCCGAAGCGCCAGTGCTCGTGGGCGCGCCGTTCCAGATCGTCTCGCTCGATGGGCGCGACCTGAACGCCCCCGAAGTGCTGGGACCCACGCGCATTCCACTCGGCATGGGTCAGCGGGCGGACCTGGTCTTTAGCATGCCGCTCTCGGGCGGAGTTCGGCTGATTGACACCGAGCTGAGGGGAGCGACATCACCCGTTCAGACACTGTTGTTCGGCAACACCGAAACGCACCTCGCATCGGTTGCGATCGGAGACGCTGCCGCCCCGTCGCTAGATGTGGATCGCCTGCCGCTGTTTGACCCATTGCACTACGGTGCCCCGGCGTCCGACCTGCTGGCGACGGTGGCGCCAGATGAAACGCTCACCTTGGCGCTTGGTGAGCATCCTGGCATTCGCGATGGTCGTCCACAGCTAATCCATACCATCAACGGCGCGGCTTCGCCCGATGTTCCACCGCTCGTCGTGCACGAAGGCCAGGTCATCAGACTGCACATCGTTAACCAGACAGCCGAGTACCACCCCATGCACCTGCATGGGCACGTCCTGACGCTCCTGGCGGTCGACGGCCGATCACTTGACGGCAGCCCTGTTCACCAGGATTCGATACTCGTGGGACCAAACCAGACTGTGGATGCCGCTTTCGTGGCCGACAACCCCGGCGTATGGATGTTTCACTGCCACGTGCTCCTCCACGCCGAAATGGGAATGACCACCTCCGTCAACTACGTTGGCTATTCTACTCCGTTCGAGATGGGTACCCGCTCAGGGAATATGCCCGAGTGAGTGGTACGCATGGCCCCCGGGCAGTGAGCAACGAACACACATATCGTTCTCGAGGTGGACCCGGATCGTTCCCAGGGCTGATGTCCCAGGCACGACCGCAGCGTAGCGTATTGGCATGAACACAATCCAGATTGCAACTGTCCAGCAGCCGACAACCGCCGCGCTCCGCCCGTCCGCATCTCGCTGGCTGGTGCCCGGGCTAACCGCCGGAGCGGTCTTTCTTGGCATTGAGCTCCTGGCAGGCTGGCTTACGACCAGTCTCTGGAGCTTCCCGGAGGCCATCGCCGAAATGATCGGCGTCCCGCCCTCCTGGTCGCTGCCCGTAGGTATCATCGTGCATTTCACGTTCTCACTTGGTCTCGGCGCCGTTTTCGTCGCGCTGGCCGAGCGGTTTCAGTTACGCGGTCTGAAGCTTCTCGCTGCTGGAGTCCTCTTCATAATGGCCGAATCGCCGATCAGCATCTGGCTGGTCCTGAACACGCTATACCCAACTACACTTCCGATCTTGTTCGCTGCGGTACCGTTCTGGGCCTCACTACTCGGTCGCATTGCGTTCGGCCTGACCCTGGCGGGCACATATGCGCGAATCACACGTTAGCAGTCTTCGATAGCGTTTTTACGTTTTCACATTCCGATACCATGGCGAATGTAGAGTGGGCCCAGAAGCCGTTGCCGCCGTGGGCCCTGCTCGACTTCCATGTGCGCTGGGGTTGGCGCCCATACGTGTGAACCTCATCGTCCTGGGCTTCGTCGAGACGGCCGCTCTCGGCCGCACTGTCAGGCGCCAACCTCGAACACGTCGCCGGCATCTCCGCCGGATCCTCCGCATCGGTCGCGTGGCCGGACCATCGATGTGCGACCTTTCACGGCGGTGAGTTGTGGAGGTCTGTCTGTGTCCTCCTGGAGGCAGCCGGCCACAACACCTATGCGTCCTCGCTCATCGGTTAGGGTGAGCGTTTCGTGTGTTGAACACCAGCCGCAAAGTAGGGTGGCCTACACCGGGAACGGCTCATTGCGTCGGCGTAGGCGGCCTGGGCATCGACGATGGCAAGGCGCGAGTAGATCTCGACGGATTGTCGGCTTGCATGACCCGAGTAGGGCTGGATCAGCGCGTCGTCGATGACCTGCTTCTTCAGCCAGGTCAGCAGAAAGTGGCGCAGGCCTTATCCGGCTTCTCACAGCAGCTTGTCCGGCGTGACCGGCAGCTCGCGGAGCCGCTTGCCGGTGGCGTGAAAGACGGCGTTCGTGATGGCCGGCGCGACGCCTACGATGGCGAGCTCGGCGAGACGCTTCACGCCTAGCGGGTTAACGTGCGGGTCATCCTCCTCGACGAAGATCACGTCTATCACCGCCGGGGTGTCGGCGTGAACCGGCACCGCGTACTCGGCGAGATTGGCGTTCGGCACTCGCCCGCTGCGGGCGTCGACCGCGGCATGCCGATGCCGCCGACCATCCCGCCGATGCATTGGCTGCGAGCCAGCTTCGGGTTCACGATGCGGCCTGCCCCGTAGGCAGGCGCCGACGATGCGCCGCACGCGCGTCTCCCCGAGATCCGGGTCGACGGCGACCTCCACGAACATGGCGCCGAACCCATGCATGGCGTAATGTTGGAGCTCCTCGCCGGGCCGCACCTCTGCCGACGCCTCGACAGGCTGGTCGACGCGTCGCATAGCTTCGATAAGGTCGTCGCTGCCGCCACGTTCGAGCGCGTCCTCAACGGGCCATGCGGCAAGCTGCGTGCACGGCACTGCCGACGCTCGCCAAGGTCATCGAGCCCCCGTGCACGCTTGCCGCTTCAGGTCGGCTGACCAGCGGGGCGATCGAGCAGAGTAGACAGGCGGCCCCGTCGGAGGCCCGAGGGCGGGTTGCACGGCGCCGGAGCGCTGCGACTGGCGCCTCGGCCGCGGCCGCACGTGAGCCTGATGGACCCGCTCATGCCGGGTATGGACGGGCTGGCCGATGTTTCGTGAAGATGGTTCGCGTTGGGCATCGTGCACGTCGTGGGAGTTGACTGCCGCCGCAGGTAA
>JAFAOS010000382.1 GCA_019247515.1 Chloroflexota bacterium
CGCGATTCTTGACAAGAGAGTCGAATCCAGAGATGACCTGCAACAAGTTGCCGAATGGGCAGATGCATTGTCGCTTTTGAATGTCCGATCGAGAGGACGGCGTCAGAATACGGCGGCAATGATCCAGGGATTCGTCTCCCGTAACGACTGATCCTTTCTTCGACTCTCACGAAGAAGGTGAGATAGGACCCTCAACCAGAGGCCTATCATACGGCTCGCACCTAAACCATTCGTGGTGACACGGATCAGGCATGGTGAAGGTATAGTCTTGCCCCATCAGTAATGGTGGAAGGCTGAGGTCCCAAGGGTTGGGCTGTTCGCCCATTAAAGCGGCACGCGAGCTGGGTTCAGAACGTCGTGAGACAGTTCGGTCTCTATCCGCCGTGGGCGTAGGGAGTTTGATAGGAGCCGTCCCTAGTACGAGAGGACCGGGATGGACGGACCTCCGGTGTAGCGGTTGTGCCGCCAGGCGCAGCGCCGCGTAGCCGACGTCCGGAAGGGATAAGCGCTGAAAGCATCTAAGTGCGAAGCTCGCCTAAAGATGAGACTCCCCACCGGGTTAACCGGGTAAGGCCCCTGGTAGATCACCAGGTTGATAGGACGCACGTGGAAGCACAGCAATGTGTGGAGCTGAGCGTTACTAATGGCCGAGGGCTCGCGTTTCGATCTCTCGCCGCATCAAGTCGGCAGGATCCACGTTCTCAAAACAGGTGTCTGCTCAACTACTCGGGCGCTCGTGTGGCGACCGAATGGTCCTGGTGGCTAGAGCGGAGTGGTCCCACCCGTTCCCATACCGAACACGGCAGTGAAACGCTCCAGCGCCCACGATACTGGGGTCATCAAGCCCCGGGAAAATAGGCCGGTGCCAGGGTCATTCGGTCGCCACACGAACGACCTCGGCTTCGTTCGATGCGCGCTCGGCTCGGGACCGCGAACCTGAACGATTCGTCCACGGCGCCGTTGCCCTCACGCGTGGCACGCGGGCGGGCCGAGCCGGTATACTTTCAGTCTTCGACGCGGGGTGGAGCAGTGGTAGCTCGTCGGGCTCATAACCCGAAGGTCAGTGGTTCGAATCCACTCCCCGCTACCAGGTCAGGCGTTGATAGCTAGCTCACTCGTCGAGCGTTACGTCAACGGTCAGTGCGAGCAGGTCTGGGCTGAGCTGCATGCCCTCGGCTCCGCCGTGCGCCGCCTCGACCACTTCGACGACGGCATGGCGGTCGCGCGTGAGACCATGCGGCGCGTGCGCGCCAACTGCCAGACGCTGATCCTGCGACTCGAGTCCCTCGGCTGGCGGTTCGGGTACGACTGGGCCATCGACCTCGACGAGGACGACCTCGCCCGCACCCCGACGCTCCTCGGCGAGCCCGTGCCGCCGCCCGTGCTCGACGAACTGGAGCGGCGCTTCGGCGTGATGCCACTGGCCCTGCGCGCCTTTTACGAAATCGTCGGCGAGGTGAACTTCGTCGGCACGCCCCTGAAGCGCCGCGGCTGGCCAACCCCCGAGGAGGGACTCGATCCGCTCTACCTCGCGGGCGCGGCCGACCTCACCCCGGGCAACCGCGGACCAGGCACGGGCCGAGCGCCGATCACCCCCGACGCCCTGGGAAAATACTGGCTCGGAGGCGTCGGCGAGGCGTACATCGACCTGCCTGACCGCCGCGTCGACGCGCCAGTGCTGTTCGACGGCGGCCCGCTCTACCTTGCTGGCCAACGCCTGACGCTCGTCCGGTACCTGCGAGCGGCGCTGAGCGGAGGCGGCTTCCTCAATTTCGCGCCGGGCAGCGCATGGGTCGGCCGCCCCAGCGATGACCTGGCGACCCTCATCCGCGACTTGCTGCCCGTATGACGCCGCCGACGGTCGTCTTGTGGGATGTCGACGGCACCCTGGTGCGCTCGAACGGCGGGCGCGTTTCCGTGAGCGCGTTCCTGCGCGCGTTGCGCGAGGTGGCCGAGCTGGAAGCCGAGCTGCCCTATCCAAAAGACTCCGGCGGCAAGACCGACGAGCAGATCGCGCTCGAGGTGCTCATCTCGGCCGATCTCGCCGAGGAGCACGCGATCGGCCTGCTGCCAAGCTTCAGGCAGCTCTACCTGCGTGAGCTCGAGGCAGTCCGCGAGCAGCTCGTGCCAGATCTGCGCGTGCTGCCCGGCGTGCGCGAGGCATTGGAGGCGCTGCGCGAAAGAGGCGTCACCCAGACGCTGCTCACGGGCAACCTGCAAACCATCGCCCGACTGAAGCTCACCTGCGCCGGACTGGCCGACTACGTCGACTTTGGGCTCGGCGCGTACGGATCAGACCATCGCGACCGCACGTGCCTGGTGCCGATCACCCGCCAGCGCCTGCGCGAGCGCCTCGGCACGGACGACGCGAACATTGTGGTCGTGGGCGACACGCCGCGGGACATCGCCTGCGCGCGTGCTGGCGGGGCGCGGGCGATCGCGGTCGCCACCGGCAATTTTCCGCGCCAGGCGCTGATGGCACACGCCCCCGACGCGTTGCTCGACGACCTGCAAGATACCGAGGCCGTTGTCGCCACGTTGCTGCAGCAGAGCCCTGCGCTACAGTTAGGGACTGGCCCGTCCAGTCGAGCCCCCATCGTCTAGAGGCCCAGGACGCAGCCCTTTCAAGGCTGAGATCGCCGGTTCGAATCCGGCTGGGGGCACCTCGTGCCATTGTTCGGGCTACAGGCCGGCGAGGCGTTCGATCACCCGCGCCACGCCCAGGTCGTCGCCCTCCAGCAGCCCGCCGCCGTGGCGCGGAACAGTTGGGTCGCCTGCGCGGTCATCAGCATCGGCATGCCGACCTCACGGGCGGTGTCCTCAAGGATGCCCAGGTCCTTCAATGCGATGCGCAGGCTGCCACCCGTCGAATAACTGCCGTCGATGAGCTTCGGCACGCGTGTCTCGAAGACGGCGCTCGTCCCCACCGCGGTCTTGATCACCTCGTAGACGGCCTGCTGGTCCGCGCCGAGCTTGCGGCAGAGCGTCATGGCCTCGGCGGCCGCGGCCAGGTTGCAGAAGACCAGGACCTGGTTGACCATCTTGGCGGTCGAGCCCGAGCCGACGGGCCCGAGGTGAAAGATGTCGCGCGAGAACGCCTCGAGCATCGGACGTACGCGCGTCAGGTCGTCTGAGGCGCCGCCAACCATGGTGGTGAGCGAGCCGTCGCGGGCGCGCTCGATGCCGCCGCTGACGGGCGCGTCGAGCCAGCGCAGGCCACGTTCGGCAGCGCGGGCGGCCAGGGCCTGCGCGCGACCGGGCGACATGGTGCTCATGCTGACGACCGGCGTGCCGCTTGCGAGGGACTCGGCCAGACCGTCGCGGCCGAAGACGGCCTGTTCGACCTGGTCGGCGTTGAGCACGATGACGATGGCCGCGTCGGCGCCGTCGGCGGCCTCCGCGCTCGAGCGACATGCCTGGCCGCCAAGCGCCGCGAGTGCCTGGACGGGCTGCGGACGAACGTCGAAGCCGCGGACAAGCTGACCGTGGCGCAAAAGGCAGCCGGCCATGGCGGTGCCCATCGCCCCCAGGCCGACGAAGGCGACGGTGCGGCGTTCCTGGGAGGGGTCCCGTTCAGGATGAGAAACGGACATCGCGGCCCATTACACAGGACCGCGCAGCAGTTCGCCTCTCCCTCTGGGAGAGGGACAGCGAGAGGGAGACGGAGTCAGACCCAGTCCAGGCCCTCCGATTCGGTTTCACCGCTTGAACCTGCCAGGAAGCGGCGAACGGTGCGCGTCGAGACCGCCAGGGCCAGGCCATTGCCGGTCACCATGTGCGGGATCCCGACGATCTCGCCCGCGGCGTTGACCAGGGCGCCGCCGGAGTTGCCCGGCCGCAGCGTGACCGCCAGGCGCAGCACGTCGCCTGGCGCGCTGGCCAGGATGCCGAGACTCGGTGCGTTGCGCTCGCCCATCGGGTTGCCGACCGCCACGACGAGATCACCCACGCGCAGGGCATCGGAGTCGCCGACGCGGGCGGCGAGCGTCCGCACGTCGTCGTCGACCGCCAGCGCGGCCAGATCGAGTGTTGGCGCGCGGCGCACCACCCGGGCGCTGATCCGCCGACCATCCGAGAGCGTCAACTGGGCACTTGATCCCGGCACGACGTGGTGGTTGGTGAGCACCAGGCCTGGCGTGTCCCAGACTACGCCAGAGCCCGCGCTGCCGCGCGAACCGCGCACCAGCACCACACCGCGGGTGACTTCACGCGTGAGCTGGCCCAGAGCATCGGAAATCTGAGCCGCGCGGCTCAATACTTCGAGAACCATGTGCGATCGCGTCTCCTGACTGACTAACTCGGGCGCGGCGCCGGGACAATGGTGAGTTCGTGCACCTGGCCGCCGCGAATGATGCGAATCGGAGTTGGTGTGCCGATCGCGGCCGGTCCCAGCGCCATCTGCAGCGCCTCGCCGTCCTCGACCACCCGGCCGCCGATCGACAGCAGGATGTCGCCAAGCAGCAGGCCACCACGCTCGGCGGGTGCGCCCGGCTCGAGACCCAGCAACATCAGCGCCGCCGTTTGCTCGATCCCAAGACCTCGGCGGAGCAGCTCCTGGAGCTCGACTGGCTGGGTGCTCACCCCGAGGTAGGCGCGGCGCAGCGTGCCGCCGGTCAGGATGCGCTCGACGATGGAATCGATGGTCGCGGCTGGGATTGCCACCGGGTCGCCGCCCGCCAGGTAGGCACTCAGCATGCCGAGCAAGCCGCCGCCAGCGTCCACGAGCGCACCCCCGGACAGGCCCGGCAAAAGCGCCACGTCGGCGCGGATGTAGGCATCGAGCAGTCCGCCCTGCGACGTGCGCCAGGCGCCGCCGACCGAGCTGACGGCGCCGAAGCTGGCGATCGGCTCAGGCGTGCCGGGCCGACCAATCGCGAGCGTCAGGTGGCCGGCGCGCAACTGGCCTGGCTCCGCGCGGTCGGCTGGCTCGAGAGCGGCAGTTGGCACGCTCAGGACGGCGAGATCGCTGGAGGCGTCGCGACCGACCAGCCGCGCGGCATGCTGTGCACCACCGGGCGTGGTGATGGACAGATCGGTGTCTCGCTCGAGGACGTGGGCGGCGGTGACGACCTGATCGGCGCGCCATGCAAGCCCACTGGCGGGAAAGCGTCGTCGGCCGTGGACCGCGACGACCCAGCGGCCGGCACGCTGGACGGCGTTGGCCAGGTCCTCGGACAGACTGGCGAGGATGCCTTTGCCCGCGGCGTGGTTCGTCTCGGTCTGAGACTGAGAAAGAGTCATGATGCAGGTATAGGCGGCGCGGCCGCGGCCAACATCGCCGCAATGGGCGGGCGGCGAGCTATCCGTTCGGTCAGGACGCGCGGTCCGGCGTTTTGAGGGCCCACTGGCCAGTCAGGCTGCCGACGACCCGATCGGTCGCCTCGAGCATCTCCAGGTTGGCGCGCACGTTGCGCGCCGCCATTGGCAGCAGGTGAGCGGGCACGTCCGTGTAGATGGCCGCCGCCAACTCGTCGGGTGTCGACGGGCCGTGGGCGGCAAGCGCGTCGAGGACCTGCTGGACCCGCTGGCGGCGATGGTCGCGGTATTCCGTCAACTTGGCGACACCATCGGCGACGATCGGGCCGTGGCCGGGATAGATCGTGCGCGGCTGCAGCGCCAGCAGGCGGTCGAGTGAGGTCATGTAGTCGGTCAGCGCCCCGCGCGCGTCGTCGAGGACCGCGGTGCCGGTTCCGAGCACCAGGTCGCCGGTGAACAGCGTGCCGTCGGCGGCCGCCCACAGGCTGATGCTGTCGCGTGTGTGCCCGAAGGTGTGCAGCACCGCAAGTCCGTCGAATGCGGCTGCGCTGTCGGCGAGCGGCCGCTGTACGCCCGGCAGGTCGGGATGGCCGGCGAGGGTGGCGCCCGTCTCACGGCACAGCGGCGTCGCGGCGGGCAAATGGTCCAGGTGGCGGTGGGTGACGATGACGGTTGTGACCCGACCTAGCTGGCGGGCGCGGCCCAGCACAGCCTCCAGGTGTCCAGGCAGGTCGTCGGGGCCGGGATCGACCACCGCCAGATTGCCCGCTCCGTCGCCGACCAGGTAGGTGTTGGTGCCCGTCAAGGTCATCGGGCCAGGATTGGGCGCCACGATCCGCTCGATCAACACCGCCCCTTTTTACTCCCGGATCGCCGCGACTCTTCAGATCACCGGCAACTGGATCTCGCCGCTGTCGAGCACGCGCACGGGCACGCGCGGCACGCGCCAGTCCGTGCCCGGTGCGCAGTTGCGACCGCTGGTCACGTCCCATGACCACGCGTGCCACGGACAGATCAGCAATTGCCCGTTCAGCGCGCCTTTGGACAGCGGCCCACCGTTGTGCGGGCAGTTGTTGTCCAGCGCGTGCAGCCTGCCATCCAGATTGACCAGCGCGTACCAGCGGTCGCCGGCCTGCACGGCCCGCACCGCGCCGGGCGGCACGTCCGTCAGGTGGGCGACCGTGACGAACTCGGGTTCAGTAGCTGACGGCAACCTGCTCGGCCGACTCGGCCTCGTCCTCGTCGCCGGTCGCGTCGAGCTCTTCGATGTAGCGAGTCGCGGCGACCGCGGCGGTGGTCGCATCGCCGACGGCATTCGAGATCTGACGCACGTACTGGCTCCGCACGTCGCCGGCCACGTACAGGCCTGGCATGTGGGTTTCCATCTTGTCGTCGGTGATCACGAAGCCCTGGGGGTCCTTGGGGAAGTCGTCGCCGAAAATCTGGCTGTTTGGCATGAAGCCGACGTAGATGAACACGCCGCCCAAATCGATCTGGCTGACCTCGCCGGTCTTGACGTCGCGGACGCGCAGCCACTTGACCTTCTTGGCCAGACCTTCCTGAACGCCGCCGATCTCTTCGACCACGGTGTTCCAGACGGGCACGATCTTGGGATTGCCCAGCGCCCGTTCCTGAAGCAGCTTTTGGGCGCGCCACTCGTCGCGGCGGTGGATGATGTAGACCTTCTCGCCGTAGCGCGTGAGGAAGGTGGCCTCCTCGACGGCGCTGTCGCCGCCGCCGACCACCGCCAGGACTTCGCCTTTGAAAAACGCGCCGTCGCAGATGGCGCAGTAGCTCACGCCGCCCCCGGCGAACTCCGCCTCGCCCGGGACGTCCAGCTTGCGCGGCAGGCCGCCGGTGGTGACGATGATCGTCTTGCCGACGTACTCCGTGCCGTCGTCAGTCTTGACCACGCGACGATTGCCACGGGCCTCGAAGCCGGTCACTTCGCCCCAGGTGATCTCGACGCCGAACTCGCGGATCTGCTCCTCGAAGGCCGTTGCCATGTCGGCGCCGGTGATGGACTTGATGGCGGGATAGTCTTCGATCAGCTCGGTGTTCATGAGCTGGCCGCCGCCCATGCCGGCACGATCCAGCAGCAGCGTCTTGAGCCTGGCGCGGCCGGTGTACAGCGCGGCGGCCATGTCGGCCGGCCCGGCGCCGACGATGATGACGTCCCACTCCTCGGGTGGGTTGGCAACGCCGTTGGAGGTCATTCAGTGATTCGTCCTGTACCGGAGTATACGCATGCAAAGTGCAACGGCAGGTGCGGGGGCAAGATTCCCAAGCGGTCGCTCGTGTCGGGAACAAGGGGCGACCCCTTGACCCCCGCGGGGTTGCTGAGCAGGGTCGTGTCGAGGCGATACCCGAAGTTGGCGCGTGGCTCCGCCTCATGCTCGCTTGGGCACTTTCGCGGTGGGCAGAGGGAGCCCCGACAACCCCGTCCGGACCAGTCGGTTGACCACCCCGAGGGCGTCAATCGGTGTCCCCTTGTTCTCCGACACGAGCGATGCTGTCCTCACCTGCGCGTCACGGCGACGCGCCGTCAGCGGCGAGATGGACTCGCGGCGGGCACCACAGCCGGAGCGGCGGGTGCGGCGGGCTTGGCGGGCGCGGGGGCGGGCTTCGCCTGGGTCGGCGTCGGTTTCGGCGGCGCCGGCTTGAGCGTTGCCTGCGCCGAGGCCGCTTGCGTCGGCTGCGCTCGGGCAGACTGTTTCACGGCCGGCTTCGGCGCGACGGGAGCCGGCGTTGGCGTCGGCGGCACGCCCGCCAGGGCATGCGGCAGGTCACGCACCACGGCGTCCAGGGTCGGATCGGGCGTCGGCTGATTGATCGCCAGCACGTCCGCGGTCTGCGATCGCGGCGCGCCTCCGCCGCACGCGGCACACGCAAAGGCCAGCATGCTCAAGGAGACTGCCAGGACGCGCGTGCAGCTTCGCATACGAGGCTTGCCACCCATGCTAGGTCCACGACCGCATCGCGCTTTCCCGACCGGTATCGCAATTCCGTTACGTCAGGATTGCTTGGGAGGAATGGTCAGCTTGGTGCCGAGCTTGAGCTTGTCGGGGTCGTCGCCGATGGCGTCCTTGTTGGCGTCGTAGATGCGCCGCCACTGGGTCGGGTCACCGTAGAACTGCTGCGAGATGGTCGCCAGCGTGTCTCCTGACTGCACCTCGTACGTGTCGCCGCCCGCGGTCAGGCTGGCGGTTGTCGACGGGGTCGCGGACACGACGCCGGGCGCAGCCGACGGCGACGCGACCGGCGAGGCGAGGCCGGGGCGCGGCGGACTCGGCGCCGGACTCGCGTTTGCCGCGGACGAGGGAGTGGTGGTTGGGGCGGCGGCATTTCCCCCGCAGGCCGAAAGATAGAGGCTCATCGCGGCGCAAACACTCAGCAGGCCGACGTGGAGCGCACTACGGTTCATTCGCACGCTCGCCTCCCCGGATTTCAACTTGGCGCAGTATAGCGAGGCCAGTTACTCGACCGGAACCCTCTTGACATGCTCGATGTCCGTTCGGATGACGTGGCGTGACGCCCTCGTGACGCTCGAACGTTGCCGACGCTGCGTCCTTGACAGCTTCGGCGGCCAGACGGCTACATCTACGCACCCGACCTATGCCTCCCGTCTTGCCTTTTGCTGGCCTGCGTTTCGCCGCGCCCGCCACGGAGCTCGACCGACTGGTCTGCCCGCCGTACGACGTGATCGGCCCCGAGGAACAGGCGCAGCTCCTGCACGCTTCGCCGCACAACGTGGTCCGGCTGGAGCTGCCGCTGGACGACCCCGACCAGCCCGGCAGTCGCTACGCGGCCGCCGCCAGATGCCTGACGGGCTGGCGCCGCGACGGGGTACTTCGCTCGGATTCGAACGCGGCCTACTACCTGTCCGAGACCGCGTACGAGTATGCCGGCACTCCGCTGCGGCGCCGAGACCTGCTGGCGGCGGTCGGCGTCGAGCCGTGGTCAGCCCGAGTTGCGCTGCCGCACGAACACACGATGCCCGGCCCCAAAGCCGATCGACTCGAGCTGCTGGGCGCCACGCACCTCAACGCCAGTCCGATCTGGCTCCTGGCCCACGAGCAGCCGGCCGAGCTGGAGCGCGCCTGGGCCGCCACCGACACGCGGTCGCCGACCGTGGAGTTCACGTGGCGCGCGGAACATCACCGCCTGTGGCTGATCGACGATTCCGACCTGATTGCCGCGCTGCAGGCCGGGATGGCCGCGGGCGCGCCGCTGTACATCGCCGACGGACACCACCGGTACGAGACGTCGCTCGCGTTCAAAGAGCAGTCTGGCCGAAGCGTCAAAGGCGCCGGAGCCACGCTGGCGGCGATCACGTGGGCGGATGACCCGGGGCTGCTGGCGTTGCCGACCCACCGTCTCCTGAGCGGTATCGATCCGAGCCTGACGATGGAGGAGGCCGAGACACGCTGGGGCGGCGTGTTTCACGTCGAGTACTACCCGGTCTGGGAGGACGCGCCCGCCGAGCAGATCGACGCCTTCATCCAGCAGCTCGCCAGCAGCGGTCGAGCCGGGCCGAGCTTCGGCGTCTTCGGTCTCGGGCAACCGGACCTCTTCGGGATTCTCGAGCTGCGGGGTCACAAGCCACCCCCCGACGCGCTGCCGCCGGATCGATCCGACGCCTGGAAGTCGCTGGACGTCAGCCTGCTGCACACGCTGCTGATCGACCCGCTCATCTCCGAGACGGGTCGCCCGCGCACCGAGGTTCTGAGCTATACACGAAGTTCGCACGAGGCAGTCGCCCAGGTGCGCGCTGGACAGGCGGACGTCGCGTTCTTCCTGAATCCAACCCCGATCAAGAGCGTCCTGGCCGTTGCCGACGCGGGAGACCTGATGCCGGAGAAGTCAACCTACTTCCATCCCAAGCCGCCCGCCGGCCTCGTGATGCGCGACCTGGACGCACCCGCGTGAGGGCCGTCGTTCGTGAGCTGCAGCCGGCCGACCTGCCGCGACTGCTGGAGCTCATCGACGGGCTGGCCGACTACGAAAAGCTGGCCCGACCGGACGCGGCCGCGCGCGAACGCCTGGCGGCCGACGCAACCGCCAACCCGCCCCGCTTCTCGACGCTGCTCGCCGAGGTCGACGGTCAGGTGGTCGGCTACGCAATCTATTTCTTCACGTATTCGACTTTTCGCGCGCGGCCAACCCTGTACCTGGAAGATGTGTTCGTGCTGCCCGAGCGCCGCGGCCAGGGCGCCGGGGTGGCGTTGTTGCGCGCGTGCGCTCGGCAGGCGGTCGCGCACGGCTGCGCGCGCATGGAGTGGCAGGTGCTGGCGTGGAATACGCCCTCGATCGACTTTTACCAGCGACTCGGCGCTCGCCATCAGGCGGACTGGCTGCCATTCCGCCTGGACGACGAGGCGTTACTGAGCGTCGGCCAACCCGAGTGAAAAAACCCTACAAAAGTGTGGGTGGAACTCGGCGCGCGGACCGTTCAGCAGGACGGTGAAGCGCACGTAAGCCGCCGCATACGCTCTCGGCGTGGCACGTTCGCTAGACTCGGGGCCGGACTCCGGCCTCAGATTGGCCGAGCCGCCGGGACCCGCGGCCGATGAGAGCGCCGGCGAGGTCCTGCCGCTCTATTTGCGCGAGATCGGTCGCGTGCCGCTGCTGACCGGCCCGGACGAGGTCCGCCTGGCGCAGGCCATCGAGCGCGGCCGCGAGGCTGCGGCACGCCTGGAGCAGGCCACCGAAACGCTCACGGACGACGAGCGCGAGGAGCTCGAAGACGTCGCCCGGCAGGGCGCCCTCGCACGCGAGGCCCTCACGGACGCCAATCTGCGGCTGGTCGTCAGCGTGGCGCGGCGCTATTCGAATCGCGGCGTGCCGTTGATCGACCTGATCCAGGAAGGCAACCTCGGCTTGCTGCGCGCGGTCGAGAAGTTCGACTGGCGGCGCGGCTTTAAATTCAGCACGTACGCGACGTGGTGGATTCGACAGGCCGTCTCGCGCGCGATCGCCGACGACGCCCGGACGATCCGCATCCCGGTCCACCTGTACGACGTGGTCAATCGCATGGCGCGCATCTCCGCGCAGCTGCACCAGGAGCTGGGTCGCGAGCCAACGGCGGAAGAGATTGGCGCGGCGCTGCAGCTGCCAGTCGACCGCGTGCGCGAGCTCAACCAGGTGTTGCCACAGCCAATCTCACTCGACGGGTTCATTGGCGACGACCAGGACACGCGTCTGTCGGACGTGGTGGCCGACGACAACGCGGTCAACCTCGAGTTCGTGGCCGAGCAACGGCTGCTGGCGGATCAAATACGCGACACGTTGATGAGCCTGACGCCGCGCGAGCGGCGGGTCATCGAACGGCGGTTTGGATTGGGCGACGACCACGACGACACGCTGACGGCGATCGGGCGCGAGATCGGGGTCACACGCGAGCGGATTCGGCAGATTGAAACGAGCGCACTGCGCAAGCTGCGCCACCCTAGCCGGTCGAAGCGGCTGCGCGGCTTTCACTTCAATTAGACACCCTTTTCCCCAGTGGGGACCCCGGGGGAGTCTGTTGACCCTTCGGGGTCAATATGCCGCACGCCGTGAGTTGAGAATCATCTCGGCACTATCAGTCCGCTCGGCCGCGTCTCCACGGAGCTGCCCTGCGACTGTTGCTGCCCGCCGGCGCGCTCCACCAGCTCCAGCAACACCTCGGAGGCACGATGACTGCCGACCATCTCCGTGCCAGTCAGCCGCGCCAGGCCGGCGGTGAGCAGCGCGCGCAGCAGCGGATGGCGCTCGGGCGGAAGCCCCCCACTCGCGTCATCCAGGCCGCGCGCCGCGGCGACGGCCAGGCGGGCCTGATGCAAGCGATCCGTCTGCAAGAAGATGTACCCGGTCTCTTCCAGGCGGCGACGCAGTCCACGTCGCACGATGGGCGTCAGGCTGGCCCGCGCCGCCTCGGCAATCAGTTGCAGCGCCTGCTGCTCCGGCTCGTGGCCGGGCACCAGCAGGCCGCTGGACGGCGCGTGTGCGACCTCCAGTGCGCGGGCGCGCAGCTCGGAAGGTACCGGCACGTACCAGCCGGCCAGTTCGGGTTCGGCAACCAGCAGCGTCGAGTCGTCGAGCCAGGCTGGATTGAAGTTGATTTCGACCGGGCTGATCGTGTCGTAGATGAGTGCGCGCTCAGGTGGTCCGTCCGCCTCGCCGAGCGCGTCGCGGAACGCCTGGTAGCGCGTCGGCAGACCGGCGCCAGCCTCGCGCGAGACGTCGACTGCTTCACGGATCAGGCGCAGGCTGTACTCCGGCGGCAGGTTGACCCACGTCCCGACTCCACTCCGGGCGGCTTCGTACTCGCGTTGGAAGCGCTTGCGCGTGGTCTCGACGAGGCTCAGCTCCTGCAGGCCGAGGCTGTCGTTCAGGACTGACATCGCCAACCAGATGCCACCCAGCGGCCGCGCCGCCACCTGCCACACGGCGCGTGCCCCGCTCGGGTCGAAATCCGTGGACCACGCCTCGCTCACGGCGACCACGCGCGACCTGCTTTCGGGGGCCGGCTCGTCGCCGACGGGCGAGGTCACCGGTGGTGGTTCGACGCCGATCGAACGCAGGCGGTGCAGCTCACGCCGAGCCGCTTTGCGCAGTGCGCGATCCTCGACCACGCTGTCGACCTGGGCGAGGATCTCGGCGGCGGCCACTTCGCGACGGTGACCAAGAGTCTGCAGCGCGGCGCTCAGCTCGGCCTGATCGGCGGCACGCAGAAGCTCGGCGCGCACCGACGGCACCGCTTCCAGCAGCGCAGCGACGAGGTTGTTGATGGTTTGCGGGGTTGTTTCAGTCAAGGCCTGGCGAGTGTGAATCTAGCAGGTCGGCATCACGTTCGCAGGTACACTCTCGGAGCGTGACTGGGGGTCGTCGGGCGTACGTCGTGGCGGGTCTCGCCGCGCTGGTAATGGCGGCCCTGGCCGTCGGGTGGTACGTCCTTCAGCAGCCGGCGGCGACCAGCGGCACGACGAGCATTGCCCAGGTAGGGGCGCCCGCGCCGCAGATCGCGCTGCCGGTCGTCGGCGGGGGTACGTCAAATCTGGCAGCCGACAAGGGCAAGGTGGTGCTCGTCAACTTCTGGGCGACGTGGTGCGAGCCGTGCAAGGCGGAGATGCCCGGGCTGCAGCAGTTGGCTGGCCAACTGCAAGAGCAGCCATTTCGGCTCTACTCGGTCGACCTTCAGGAGGACGCCGCCGCGATTCAAGCCTTCGAGCAGCAGTACGGTCTGAGCCTGTACGCGGTCATCGACGAAGACGGAACCGCCACCCGGGCCTACGGTGTGCGGGCTTTGCCGTCCACGTTCCTGATCGACCAGCACGGGTTGCTTCACCTGCAGAGGCTCGGTCCGCTGGCCACCGGCGGCGCCGAGACGATGTGGAGCGAAGCCTGGCTGGCCGACCAGGTGCGCGGTCTGCTGGCCACCGGCTAGAGGCTCTGGCCGCGACTGACTGTGAACGGGGTGGCCGGGCTCGAGCTGCGCGACCGAGCGTTTCGGTTCGTGTCCGAGCGCGGGTCGGCGACCGACGCAGAGGTCCTGGCGCACGTGTACGGTGGGTCGATACCGTCCGCGTTGCGAGCGAAGCTGGCCGAGCCGCTGCTGGCCGATCCTCGACTGGAGCTTCGACCAGACGGCACGTGGACGGTCCGAATGGCGGTCCAGGCACGCGGCTTTACGGCGCTGGCCATTGCGCCGACCGGTCCCACGCCGCGGCGCGCGCGTCTGGTCAGGATCGTGGCATTGCACCTGAACGCGGGTGAGGTCGTTGAGCGGTTCGACGTCACGCTCAACCCGGGCGCGCGCGTACCGCGCTAT
Organism: Chloroflexota bacterium; assembly: GCA_019247515.1. Classification (GTDB taxonomy): domain Bacteria; phylum Chloroflexota; class UBA6077; order UBA6077; family CF-72; genus CF-72. Next base: position 14,069 of record JAFAOS010000382.1, read on the forward strand.
GCCCTGGACCGCGTTGGCCTCGAGAGCGAGTCGCTCAGGGATCTGCCCCCGTTCACCGAGGTGGTTGACGACCTGGAGCGATTCCTGGGCAGCCGGCCGGTCCTCGCGCAGGACGCCGGGCTCACCTGGGACTACCTGGCCGCCGAAGCCCGCCGCCAGGGACGCATCCTTGTTCAGCCCGACCTGATCGACTTCAACGATCTGGCGACCGAGCGACTGCCGCTCAAGGGCAAGCCGTCTCTGAGCGTCGTCGCCGCGCAACTGGGCATTGGCAGCGTGCACGTTGCGCACGTCGACGAGGAGGCGCGCCTGCTCGGCGTGATCGGTGCGCGCTTGCTGGCCGCCGGCGCGCCGGATGGCGTGCGCACGACGACGGCGGCTCTGCGTCGGAGCGCCACCGCCCAGGCATTACCCGAGCAGCCCGGCGTCTACGTCATGCGCGGCGGCGATCAGAGTCCACTGTACGTCGGCAAGGCGCGCCGACTGCGCTCGCGCCTCGAAGCGTACGTGCATCGTCCGGTGGGCGCGACGCGGCGGCTCGAAGGGCTCGTCGCCAGCGTGCAGGTGGTGGACGCGACCGAGTGCGAGACGGACCTCGAGGCGTTGATCCTCGAGGACCGCGAGATTCGGCGGCTGCAGCCGCGCTTCAATACCGTCCGACAGCAGCGGGCGCCGCGCGTGTGGATCAAATGGCCATCGCAACGTACCTCGGCGCGCGGCCGACCGCTGGCGCTGCCGCGATTGGAACTCAGCACCGGCCCGGCCGCGGGGGACGGAGAGTTCATTGGTCCGTTCCGCAACGAGGCGCTGGCCAATGCGGCCCGCCAGCTTGCGCGCGAGGTCTTCCTTCTCGACTCGCTGCGGCGCGCAAACCCATCCGGGTATCTGATGCGGCTGGCGGAGGCGTGGCGGTTTCTCGGCGGGGAGCGCGGGACCGCGGAGATGCTGGCGCGCGAAAAGTCCGTGGGGCTCTTACGTAAAGTTCTGGCGTTTGAGCCGGCGGCCTTGCTCCTGCCGGCCGATCCCGCGCAGGCGCGTTACGCGGTCGCGCGCCCTTCCCCCGAAGGCATCGAGGGCTTTCTGCTCGACCACGCCAGGTTGTGTGCCTGGACGCGACTCCAGGACGACGACCTCTTCACGTTCGCCCGCCGACTGCTCGAGCCGGCCGAGCCGCGCACGACGCCCGACGATGCCGGCGTGGTCCTGCGCTGGTTCGGCGCGCAGCGCCCGCCCGCGCGTCTGATCTGCTTGTCCGACGACCGACGGGCCGCCGTCGACGCGATCGAGGCCGCGGTCGTCGAACTACTGGCCGGGGAAACGTGAGCGGCCCGCGGCCAGGGTCCGCTCTATGCGCTCGTCAACTCCCTGGCGGGCGCGTGTCAACTCGGCCGAATAGTGCTCGATCGTGCTGGAGTCGGTCATCGAGCCCAGGTTGATCTCGACGTTGAGCGCCGCGCTGTTCAGCGCCGCCCGAGCCACCAGCGCGCCGACGAGCACGTCGGAAATGACCGCGCGGTTGAGGACCGGCGCGGCCTCTTCGGCGAGCGCGACGACCGAGGCGCTGATGCGCGCCGTTTCGAGCGGCACGTCGGCCGCCAAGCGCAGTGCCGACTGGATGGCCCGCGCACGCGCGGCCTTCTGATCGTCGTCGGCGCGCGGCAGCCTGTACGCGGCGGTCACCTGGTCGAACGCTTCGGCGTCCGCGTCGCCCAGTTTTTGCAGCCGCGCGCGCAGCTCGGCGGCGCGCTGCACGATGCTGTGCGCCTGGTCTTGCACGTCGGCCAGCCGCGGTCGACCGACGGTCAGGTTGGCGGTCATCTCGATCAGCGCGGCGCCAAGCGCACCCACGACCGCGGCGGCGGCGCCGCCGCCCGGTGTGGGATCAGACGAACCCAGCCGCTCGAGAAAATCGCCAAGCTTCAGATCGAAAATCGAACTGCTGTCCGGGTGGTTCAATGCGGTTCAGTACAGCATGGTAAGTGGCACCGGGGTTCGAGCGTCGCGCGCGCTGGTCGAGTGCGTGCCAAATTTCAGCGAGGGGACGCGGCCCGAGGTGATGGACGCGATCCAGTTGGCGGCCGAAGAAGTCCAGGGCGCGCGCGTCCTGGATCGGCACGCCGACGCGACACACAACCGCATGGTGCTGACCATCGCCGGCACGCCCGGGCCCGTGGCCGAAGCTGTTTTCCGCTCTGTGGCGCGCGCCGCGGCCCTCATCGACCTGAACGCGCACCGCGGCGTGCACCCACGCATCGGCGCGACCGACGTCGTGCCCTTTGTGCCGCTCGGCGCCACGAGCATGCAGGTGTGCGTCGAGCTGGCCGTGCGCGTTGGCATGCGCATCGGCGCGGAGCTCGATCTGCCGGTGTACCTGTACGCCGACGCCGCGCGCAGCGGCGGGCGGCGCCGTCTGCCGGACATTCGCAAGGGCGAGTATGAGCGCTTGAAGGCGTCAATGGGGGTCGATCCGGCGCTCGCTCCAGATTTCGGTCCCGCGCGCGTCGGTCCGGCCGGCGCGACCGCGGTCGGGGCCCGCCGGCCGCTGGTGGCCTACAACGTCACGCTAGCGAGCAGCAACCTGGGACTGGCCAGGGCGATCGCCCGCGACATCCGTGAGTCCAACGGGGGCCTGCCCGCCGTCCAGGCGCGCGGCTTCGCCACCGGGGATCCGAACGTGGTCCAGGTGTCGATGAACCTGCTCGACACGCGGCGAACGCCCATGTCGCTGGTGTTCGAGCGCATACGCGAGGCGGCGGCGCGGCAGGGGGTCGCCGTGCTGGAAAGCGAGCTTGTCGGACTTGCGCCCGCGGAGGCCGTGGTCGACGTGGCGCGGCAGTCGCTGCAGTTCGGGCAGCTGACGGCGAGCTCGGTGCTGGAGACGCACTTGCTCGAGCAGGCCCTGGGCTGACGCGCTTGGCCGTGGCGGTTTGGGAATCCAGGTGGTCGCCCTCCCGGCTTGGGCCGTGTCGATGGGTAGGGGAGACCCCTACGACCCCCAGGATGCGTTACCGTGTGGCTCGCCGCCCGCGAGGAGTTGGGCCACTAGCCCCCACGGACTGGTTGGTGTCGGTGCTGGACCGTGCTCGCCGTCCACGGCTTGGGCAGTGTCGATGGGTAGGGGAGACTCATACGACGACCCCCGGGTCAGGTCTTTCTCGCGAGATGCTGGGTGTGTCGCGCGAACCGACGAGAGTTGGCCTGTTGCGGTCGCTGGATAGGTAGTGTCCGTCCTTCACGTGCGGCCGAACGCGGGTGGTTCGCGGCTGGCGACTTCGGCACCCTCAACCGTCGCGAAAGGCACGGCTACGCTGGCCATGCTCGGACTGACGCTGCTGCTCCTCGTGGCGCTCGCAATGCGCCTCAGCCTCCTGGTGCGCTCGAACTGGCTCCTGGAAGGCGACGACGCCCTGTCTGCGCTGATGGCGCTCGGCATCCTCGACGGCGATCGGCCCATCATGCTCAAAAATCAGGCCTACGCCGCGGCCTGGGAGCCGTACGCCATGGCGCTCAGCTACCTGGCCTTCGGCATCTCGCGTGTCTCGGCCAAGCTGCCGGCGCTGCTCGGCTCCCTCGGGCTGATCGCCACGACCTGGCTGCTCGCCAGAGAAGCCGCCGGACGCCCGGCGGCCTGGTTCGCCGCGGCGCTCGCGGCGCTGCCGCCCGCCTACGTCCTCGTGCTGTCGCTCAAGCCGTGGGCGCCGTATACCGAAGTCATCCTGCTCGGATCGCTGTCGCTGCTGTGTGCCATGCGACTGGCCTGGCCCAAGCACGCCCAGGCGGACGGGCGGTGGGCGCTCGGGTGCGGCGTGTGCGGCGGTCTGGCGCTCTGGATGCACCCGCTCGCGATCTGGTACCTGCTCGCCGCACTGGTAAGCTTGCTGGCGCGCGTGCGCGGTCGTCGCTGGCTGGTCATCCTCGGCATGGGGGCCGGCGGCTTCGTCATCGGCGGCCTGCCGATCTGGCTCTACAACCTGCAGACGGGTGGCGCCACGCTGCGCTTCGTCCTGAGCGGCAGCCAAGGTCAGACCGCCGATCGCGGCGCGGTCCTCGAGGCCTGGTGGAACACCGATCTGCCGCGCGGGGCCGGGCTGTGGCATCCGTGGGGCGACAGCCCGCCGGCCGCCGGGCTGGCGATGGCCGCGCTGCTGGTCGGCGCCCTGGCGTGGGCCGTGTTTGGTCGGCGCCGACTTCGCTTCCGTCCACTGGACAGCGTGCTGGTCTTTCTGGTGCTGATTCCGCTGGTCTTCGTGTTGAGCGGGTTTGGCGGCCCGGCGCTCAACCCGTACGGTTTCGACGCCACGGGCCGCTATACGCCGCCGATCTGGTACGGCCTGGCGGTGGTCGGCGGCGCCGCGCTCGGAAGCGTGTGGCGCTGGCGCCGAGGTCTGGCGTGCGGACTCGCCGCGCTGCCGCTCGCGCTCAACCTGGCGAGCGTGCTGGCGATCGACCCGCTGGCGGCGTTTCAGTCGCCGTACTGGGACCGTCTGCCAGCGGACAATACGCCGCTCCTCGCCGCCTTACGTGACGAACACGTGGGCGCGGTGTGGATGAACCACTGGGCCGGGCAGCCGGTGATGTTCGACGCGCGAGCCGCGGGCCAGGACCTGATTGCGTACGACTGGTACGACGTTCAGGCCGGTGGGATCGACAGATTCCCCGAGTACCTGCCCCTGGTTCGACAGGCCGAGCGGCCCGCCTTCGTGCTGGTCACCGATGAAGCCGAGCCCGAGCTCGAAGGCAGGCTGCGCGCGCTGGGCGTGGCCTTCGACGAGCGCCGCGCGCCACCGTACGTGGTCGTCGTCCCGACCTCACGCAAGGTCGATCCGTCCGAGGTTACCGGCGCGCTCGACTACCGCTACTGATCGCGCGCGGCGCCGAATTCAGATGCGTAGGGGAAATTCCTACCCCCGAACGTCCGTACGACCCTCCCCGTATGAGTTCCGGGGCGCTAAAGTAAAGTCAATCGCGGCACCGCACCTCCCCCCGGGCGACCGCGAAGCAGAAGCGGGCTCGGCTACTCCCCTGGCCGGTGCCCGCGCTAGAAAGGCCGGCGCAACCTCCCCCCGCGTCGGCCTTTCCCCGTTAAAGTCGGCCTGCCATGCCAGTGATCGTCTATCGCCTACAACCCTGGGCATTTGTCGATCGACTCGTGTTCGACCTGTGTCCGCCAGGCTTCACGATCCTGCCCATGGCCCGCGACGCGCCTGCCGACGAGCGAGCCGCGCTGTTGCGCGACGCCGAGTTCCTCATGGGCTCCTGGGTGACGACCACCGTCACGCTCACCCAGGACGATTACGCCGCGGCGCCGCGCCTCCAGCTCCTGCAATTGATGAGCGCTGGCTACGAGCACGTCGACCTGTCGCTCGCCGCGCGGCACGGCGTGCCCGTGGCGACCTTCGGCGACGCGATGGCCAGCGTCGTGGCCGAGCACACGCTGCTCCTCATGCTGGCCGTCTACCGACGCCTGCTGCAGCTCGACGCCGCGGTGCGCGGCGGGACGTGGCGCACCGACGAGCCGGTGCTGCGCGAGCTGCGCGGCAAACGCGTCGGGCTGATCGGGTTGGGCTATATCGGCCGCGAGGTGGCCACCCGACTGCGCGCGTTCGACGCCGACGTCGTCTACTTCTCGCGGCGGCGGCACGACGCCTCGGGACTCACCTATCTCCCACTGGACGAGCTGCTGACGACCAGCGACGTCGTCAGCCTGCACGTCGCTCTGGCGCCGTCGACGCGGCAGCTCATCGGCGCGCGAGAGCTGGCGCGCATGAAGCCGCAGGCGGTGTTGATCAACACCAGTCGCGGGCCAGTGGTCGATCAGCGTGCGCTGTACGCGGCGCTGGCGTCAGGCGCGCTGGCCGCGGCTGGCCTCGACGTGCTCGACCCCGAACCACCCCTCGCCGCGGACCCGTTGCTTCAGCTGCCCAACGTCGTCTTCACGCCGCACAACGCTGGCCAGGCGGATGAGGTCTGGCCGCGCATCGTGCGCACGTGCTTCGCCAACGTCGAGCGCGTGGCCCGCGGCGAGGCGCCCCAGTTCCTGGCCCAACCGCTCGACTAGGCTCAGACGACGAGCGTATGGCGGGTCAGTCGCGCCCGCCTTTGCCGTGCTTGGCGAGCATCTCCTCGATCGTGTTCAGCAGCGTGTCGAGGTCGAACGGTTTCGGAAGGGCTCGAACGCCGTAGTGACTGAGCCACTCCTGGTGGGCGTGCAGCGACTGGATCGCCGCCGAGCACACGATGATTGGCGTCGGCCGCGTGAGCGGATCGAGGGTGAGCAGGTTGAGGATGGTCCAGCCGTGCTCCTCGCCGCCGATGCGAATGTCCTGAATGACCAGGTCGGGCGACTGTTCCCGCACGAACTGGTAGGCGTTGTCCCACTCCTTGCAGATGAGGACGTCGTAGCCGCCCTCTTCCTCGAGGAGATCGCGCATGAGGTCCAGAAAGGCAGTGTCGTCGTTGATGACGGCGACCCGCGCCCGCACAGGACTTGTCAATGGTGTGAGTTCCTCCGGCAACGTCTATCATGCGAACCGCGTGCCAGCCAGGCCTGCCGAGTTGATAGAATGAGGCGCCGCACGGCGGGGTAGCTCAGCGGTAGAGCAGCGGACTCATAAGCCGTTTGTCGCCAGTTCGATCCTGGCCCCCGCTACCAGGCAGCAGGCAACTGTAAGACAGGAGGCCCAACGTGACAGCGGCACCTTCGATTCAACGGCTCGATCACTGGACACTGGTCACCTCGGACGTGGACCGCACGCGCAACTTCTATTCGGAAGTGCTGGGCGCCAAAGTTCCGAAGCGCAGCGGCGGACCGGCGTCGGTCAACCTGGCGGGCACCGTCATCGACTTCTTCCCGGCGAGCGCCGATCAGCCGCCCAGTCCTGGCGGGTGGGGCCAGCACCACGCGTACATCATCGACCTCCAGGACTACGACGGCTGGGTCGAGCACTTCAGCCAGAAGGGCGTCGCGTACCACCGCACCACGCACGGCCTGCATCGCATGTCGATCTACGTCGACGACCCCGATGGCTACCATATCGAGCTGACGGTCCCCTTCGAGGACGAACAGACGGGCCGCCGCGAGATCGAAAAGCGGGGCCTGCTGCAGTAAACAGGGCGGCCGCTCTCAAGAAACCTGTTGAGAGCGGGCTTGCTTCAGCGGCACACACGCGCGCGGGCGCTCTTCGGGCTCGTCCATGTCGAGCCTCTGGAAGACGAAGGCGGTATCGGCCGCTGTCGAGATCGCGGCGACGTTGCCCTCGCGGTCCATCGCCACCGCGTTCATGACGTTGACGCGCTCGGCGAACGGATCGACCAGGTCCTGCAGGTCCAGCATGGCGCGGCGCAGGGCGTCCTCGAGCCCGAAGCCGTCGCGCATCGAACGGACGATGCTGTAGGCCGTGGCCGCGCGCATGGCCATTTCGCCGCGACCCGTGCACGCGGCCGCCCCGTAGCGGTTGTCGGCGTAGTTGCCCGCGCCGATGATCGGGGAGTCGCCGACGCGGCCCGGCCACTTGAAGCCCCAGCCGCTGGTCGAGACCGCCGAGGCGATGTCGCCTTGCTGGTCGCGAACGATGACGTTGGTGGTGCCGAGCATCCGGTCGTGCAGCAGCGTCACCCAATCGCGAACGGCGGCCATGTACATCTGGTAGCTGTCGGCGTAGAGGTTGGAGCCCGTCGGAGCGCCGCCCAGCGTCCGTTCCCGCCAGATCGCTTCGGCCTCGGGGGTGAGCAGCTCAGCCGGCTCGAAGCCATGCCATTCGGCAAAGAGCTCGGCGCCGGCGCCGGCAAGCATGACGTGCGGCGTGCTCTCCATGACCTTGCGGGCGATCTCGATCGGGTGGCGGTAGCCCTTGACCGCGCAGACTGCGCCGGCGGCAAGCGTGCGGCCGTCCATCACGCTGGCGTCGAGCTCCACCTGGCCGAGCACGTTCGGGATGCCGCCGGTGCCGACTCCGTGATCGTCGCGGTTGTCCTCGACGCACCTGACCGCCGCGATGGCCGCGTCCATGGCCGAACGGCCGGCGTGGAGAGCTGCGATGGCGGCTGGCAAACCGACGCGCGCGTTGGCGCTGCCGAGTACGACGGGAACAGTCACGGCGGATATCGTATGCCTGAATGGGTGAAGCCAAGGAATGAGGCGGAGTGAAGGCCGTATTCTGACCAGTCACACCGGCCGGTTGTTCAAGCCGGGCTCCGGCTGGAACGGGATGGGCGGGTCCGTTCCGTCGGTCGCGGAGGAACAACTCCAGGCTGAAGTGACCAGCATGGTCCGTGCGCAGGTCGAAATCGGCATGGACGTTGTGTCCAACGGCCAGGTTGCCACGCGGGGCTCGTACAACGTGTACGAAGCCATCGAGGGTTTCGAGACAAAACCGGTCGAACTGGCCGAAGGCGAATCGTTTTTGAGTCCACGCGCCATTCGGTGGCTCCCGCGCGACATGCTGCGGTTCCCAGACTTCTACACCAACATGTTCGAGCGGATGTGGGGCGGCTCGAATCGATTGAGGACCCGCATGTGCGTAACCGGCCCGCTCAAGCTCAAGAGCCTGGAGCCGGTGCAGCGGGACCTCGAGATATTCAAAAACGCCCTCAGGGACACTGGCGCGGCCGAAGGCTTCTTCTGCGTCACCGCTCCGGCGTGGACTGAGGAATTCCTGTGGAACGAGTATTACCGGACGGACGACGAGATGGTGGTGGCACTGTCCGAGCAGATGGCGCCGATCTATCGGGCGGTCGTCGACGCCGGGGTCCTGCTCCAGATTGACGATCCGGCCATCAGCCACGACTGGGAAGAAGTGCGCCGACCTCAGATGAGTCTGGCGGAGTACGAGAAATTCATGATGGTGCGCGTGGAGGCGCTCAACGCCGCGTTGGCGGGCATCCCTGAGGAGATGGTTCGCTACCACGTGTGCTGGGGAAGTTGGCCGGGCATGCACACCGAGGACATTCCCTTGAAGGACATCGTCAAGATGATCCTTCAGGTCAGGGCCCAGGCGTACTCTATTGAGGCGGCCAAGACGACGCACCTGCACGAGTGGAAGGTGTGGCGCGACGTGGTGAAGCTGCCCGAAGGCAAGATCCTGCTGCCCGGCGTTGTCGACCATACGACCAACGTGGTCGAGCACCCGGAAGTGATCGCCGACCGCATCATCACTTACGCCGGCGTGGTGGGCAGAGAAAACGTCATCGCCGCCACGGACTGCGGCATGCGCGGCCACGCGGACGCCAACTGGGCGAAATACCGCAACATCGTGAAGGGCGCCGAACTGGCCAGCCGGCAGTTGTGGTCGTAAGCGCCCGTTTGCAGCCACCCAGTTCCCGGTGCAAACCCCTGGGTCCCCTCCCACGCAAATGACGGTCGACATCGTTGGTGACGATCCCAAAGGGGCGAACAGTTTCATCGCCGCTGGCGCGTGTGTGCGACGCATGGAGTGCTCGGGCGAATACGTGTTGGTCGTGCCCAACTCGAGATCAACTCAAAATTCCGCCCGGGGCTCCCTCTGGGGATCGTGCCGGACTCAACACCAGCTCAAGAATTCCTTCTGGGTCCCCTCTGGGGAATACGTGGTTCGTCCTGGCCGAGTCAAACGTCAACTCAAAAGTTCCCCCCGGGGCCCTCTGGGGGATAGGTGGTTGGTCGTGCCCGACTCAACAATGCCAGGCGGTTTTGGAGCCGAAACTCGCTACGCTAGGCATGCGCTCGAAAGAACGCCAGCTCGAGCTGCATCGCGCGCCGATAAGTGGCGCGCAGGGCGGGGGAGTCCGTCGCGTAGCGGTCCAGGAGTGACTCGAGTCTCGCGGCGAGGGTGTCGAACTCGGGCGCCGCGTAGGTGGTGATCCACTCCTGATACGGGTTGTCGCGCGTGCTCACAACCGCTAGTTGCTGGCCCAGGTAGGCGTACAGGCGCATGCATGGAGTCGTCGCCGCGCAGGTCTCGGCTACGCTGTGCAGGCTGGCCGTCGACAGCAGGAACGCGGTATAGGCGAGCGTGGCATCGGTCGGCGCGGCCTGCGAGAGATCGACCTGCCACCGGGCGGCGTACGCGGCGTGAAGCTCGAGCTCCTCGAGGACTCCGCCAATCAGCGCGTGAAAGGCTTGCAGGCCGTGGCGGTCCGGGCTGCGCGCCTGGGCCAGCGCGTACGCACGGGCGAAGGCGTCGAGAAAGTACGCGTCCTGGGCCACGTAGGCGCGGAAAAGCTCGACGGGCAGGCTGCCGTCGGCGAGGCGACGCACGAAGGCATCGTCGAGACACGCCTGGGCCAGGTCGGCGTTGGCCGCCCACAGCGCCGCCGCGAGGCCAGCGGTCACTCCTCAGATAAGCAAGCGCGGGGCGATGCGGGTCTCGTGCACCCCACCATCCGCGGTCCGCTCGACCAGATAGGCGGCTTTGCCTTCCTCGTTCGCCACCGCTTCCGCCATGTGCGTTCCGCGGTAGACCAGGCCGACTCCATCGTCGGTAGCGTACGCCGTCGGCAGGCGGCCCTGGGCAACCAGTTGTTCGAGGAGCGGGCGGCGCTGGGCCTCGGAGTCATAGTGGACACCGTTGGCGTACGGCAGCCAGCCAAGCCCATCGGTGATCGGCTGCAACTGGAGTCCGAACGAGTCGGTCGTGCCGCCGACGTGCCAGCACAGCGAGCCAGCCGAGACGCCGCCCAGCACGATGCCCGCCTGCCAGCATTCGTGGAGCGAGCGGTCGAGTCCGTGCGCGCGCCACACGGCCAACAGGTTGGCGACACTGCCGCCGCCAACCCAGATCACGTCCTGGCGAAGCAAATGTCCGCGGACGTCCTCGACGTTCGGCATAGGAAAGAGGCTCAGGTGCGAGAAGCGCACGTCAAGCTCGGAAAAGGCGATGTACGCGCGAACCAGGCTTTCGGACGCGTCGCCGACCGCCGTGGCCAGAAAACAGATGCGCGGAGTCTCACGCGGTTGGGCCAGATCAAGAGCGAGGCGGTAGATGGCCGCCGCCTGGCGGTCCAGCGGCAGGCGTGGCCGGAGCGGGATGCCGATGCTCGTGGCAACGATCGTCGGGATTTCTGCGGGCACGCCCCATTAGACCGAACCGATCGGAACATACGTCACACGGTCCATGCCGCGGCGCTGCGCTAGGATGCACCAACCGAGGAGAGCCTTGCATGGCCAGCAGCTCCACCACTTACGGCATCCGCGCGCTGCCACGGCTGCCCGCCAAACAGCCGTTCCCGGCGGGCGACCACGCCGTCTCGCAGTTGTTCGCGGAGTACCGCGAGGCGGGTCGGCGGTCCATCGCCGAGCCGTTCAAGGGCATCACCACCGACGGTCAGGTGATCCCCAACCTGTTCAGCATCGCGCCGACAGGCGTCTCCACCGAGCCGATTCGTCAGGCCGCCGAAGCCTTCCTGGCGAGCCTGGACGCCGAGGGGCGCCGCGCCGCGCAGTTCGGCGTGGGCGACAGCGCCTGGCGTGCCTGGAGCAACATCCACCCGTTTGTCATGCGCCATGGCGTGGTGCTCGACGACTGCTCGGCAACGCAGCGCGAACGCGCGCTGGACCTGCTGCGCGCGACCTGCAGCGCGCGCGGCTTCGGGCTGGCGCGCGACATCATGCGCTTGAACGAAGCGCTCGGCGAGCTTACGGGTCGGCCGGCCGAGTACGGCGAGTGGTACTACTGGCTCAGCATTTTCGGCCAACCCGCCCCCGACCAGCCGTGGGGCTGGCAAATCGACGGCCACCACCTGATCGTCAACTGCTTCGTGCTGGGTGACCAGATGGTCGTCAGCCCGACGTTCCTGGGCTCGGAGCCGACACACGTCGAAACGGGCAAGCACGCCGGCCTGCGTGTGCTCAGCGACGAGGAGCAACGCGGGCTCGAATTCGTGCGCGGGCTGTCACACGCGCAGCGTGAGCTGGCGCTGCCGGTGCCAACCGAGAGCGTGCTGCGCCCGCAACGCATGGACGGACGCATCCAGACCGCCGCGTTTCAGGACAATCGCGTCATTGGCTACGCGGGGATCCCCGGCGCGGACCTGTCCGACGCCCAGCGGACGCACCTGCTGGAATTGATCGACGTGTACGTCAGCCGCATGCGCGAGGGACATGCCCGCGTCCGACTCGACGAAGTAGCGCGGCATCTCGATCCCACGCGGCTCGTATGGGTGGGTGGCCTGGAGGACGACAGCGTCTTCTACTACCGCATCCAGAGCCCGGTGATCCTGATCGAGTTCGATCACCTGAACGGAATCGCTTTCGACAACGATGAGGTGTCGCGGAATCACATCCATACCGTCGTGCGCACGCCGAATGGCAACGACTACGGCAAGGACCTGCTGCGTCAGCACCTGGAGCGTGACCACGCGCCGCGATCGGTGGGCCCGCGGTCTTGAGACGACGTCAGTTCGTGCGCGCCTCCGCGGCGGTCGGCGTGTCCGCACTGATCGCGCCGGCGGCCGGCGTTCGGGCCCAGACGGCGCTGTCGGCGGGCATGCAGGCCAGCGTCACCAGCGACGGCGTGAACCTGCGCGGCGGACCCGGCGCCGATCAACCGGTGGTCGGCACGCTGGCCGTTGGCAGCACGGTGGACTTGCTCGGCGGCTCGGCGAGTGGCGCGTGGTGGCGCGCCGCGACCGACGCCGGCGTTGGCTATGTCAACGCCGCGTTGCTGCAGGCTACGGGAGAGCCGGTGACCAGCAGCGTCTTTGACGTGGACCTGGCGGTCCCGTACGCCCAGCAGCTCACCGACATCTGGTGCGATCCGGCCGACCTGGAAATGTGGCTCAGCTATCGGCAGAGCCGCTCGACCGACGGCGGCACGCGGGCGCTGCAAAGCGCGATCTGGGACTGGGAGACCTCGCACAACGCCGGCTTCAGCGTGGACCAGTGGGACTGCTCGCCCTACGCGGTTGCCTCGGCGGCCAGCCACTGGATGTCGGATACGGGCTTCGACCACTTCACGCATGACGACGCGCTGAGCGGTTCGCGGCTTCTGGCCTGGCTGGTCGCCAATCGCAACTATCGCGAGCCGTCGATTGCGCTGATCTGGCGCGGGCTCCACTACGTGCTGGTGCGCGGCGTGCGCGCCGTTGGTGACCCCGGGCAGGACCCCACCGGCGCGCAGCTGCTCGGGTTCTACGTCGCGGACCCGGACCCCGGCGCGTCGTTCTGGCTGGGCCAGGACCGATTCATTCCTATCGACCGCTGGCTGAACGAGATGTTTTCGCCGGTAAGCTACCTGACTCCGCACACGGGCGTGGCGGGCGACACCTGGCAGAACCGCATGGTGAGCATTCAGCGCTCCTGGTCGGCGGCGGGGCCGACGCAGGCCGGCCAGCGCAACGCGAGCGCCGCCAGCTACGGCTGAGGCGTCTTCAGCGTGCCGTTCAAGGCCGACAGCATTTACGCTCGCGATCCGTACCCGGAGCCCGGGCTCAGGGTGTTGATCATGCGCATCTGGCCGCGCGGCGTGCGCAAGGACCGCGTCGACGTGTGGATGAAAGACGCGTCGCCGAGTCGCGGGCTGCTGGACGCGTATCACCATGCTGGCCTGTCATGGTCGAAGTTCGAGGCACAATACCGACGCGAGATCCTGGAGGACCGCCCGAAGGTACTCGAAGAGCTGCGGGCGTTCGAGCGCGAGCACGGCACGGTGACCCTGCTCTGCTTCGAGCGCATCCCACCCGAGGAGCACTGCCACAGGCAGACCCTGCTGGCCATGCTGGCCGAGGGCGGCGGCTGATTCCCCAGCGGGGACCCGGTAGGTGGGGACCATGATTCCCCAGAGGGGACCCCGTAGGTGGGGACCATGATTCCCCAGAGGGGACCCAGTCGGGGACGATGATTCCCCCAGAGGGCACCCCGTGCGGACCATGATTGCCCCAGATGGGACCCAGGCGGCGACGATGATTCCCCAAAGGGGACCCAGGGGGAACGACGATTCCCCAGCGGGGACCCAGGGGGAACGACGATTCCCCAGAGGGGACCCAGTCGGGGACGATGATTCCCCCAGAGGGCACCCCGTGGGGACCATGATTGCACCAGAGGGGACCCA
>JAFAOS010000456.1 GCA_019247515.1 Chloroflexota bacterium
TCGTCGGTTTCGAGCCAGCCAATGCTGCCAAACTGGCTGGCCGCATGTATTCATTGAAGGCCTTCTTCGACGTGCTGCTGCCAGAACAGACGAGCGTCGCACTCGGCCTGAGTTTGATTGGTTCGCTCGTTATTCTGGCGCTGGTGACTCGGGTCTGGCGGCTTCCCGCGGTTGGGCACCGCGATCTCGCGCTCCGGTGGGTCTTTACGATGCTGGCAGCGCTGCTGGTCGACCCGCACCTGGTCGACTACGACCTCACGGTTCTGGTGCTTGCAGGGTTGCTGATCGCAGGCGCGCTGTCCGAGGCACCCTGGTGGATCGTCGGCCTGTTCGTGCTGACGGCCATCGATCAGCCGCTGACACTTGGGCCCGTCAGCCTCCAGCTTGGCGCTGTCCTGCTCGCCGCACTTGCCTGCCGAGTATGGTGGCGTCTGGAACGTGGTCAGCAGTTGCGGCTCCTCGAAGTACACACTCCCTTACTTGCAAACAGTACACATCACGGAGGAGCGCGTGCGGCATAACAAGGCGCGCCTGATTCTTGGCATCCTGGTAGTCATTGCCGTCGGAGCTGTCGTGCTCCGCGTCCTGAACCCCACTGAGGCTCGCGGACTGGACCTGAGAATACCAGGCAGACTCACTCAGCAGGGACCCGCGGTTGCATCGGGCGGATGTCAACCTGATCATCCGACCTTCTACTACGGGTTTTCTGACCTGCACGCCCAGTTAGGGGGCGCCATGGGTACCCCGGTCGAATGCGAGCGGGCGATCCACGCGAATGGCGACACGCGTCAGCGTACGACAACCGGATATGCGTACTACCGCAAGTCCGACAACATTCCGACATTCACCAACGGTTGGGACCACTGGGCGCTGACGGCCGACGGGCTTGTCCACTGGAGTGGGTACGTGGTCGATCCGCCGACCGCGCGCGCGGCGAGCTGAGGCACATGAGTCGTAAACAGAAATACAGAATGGCGATCAATCCCGCGACGCACAACCTGGAGTGGGCGCCCTCCACACCAGGTCTCATGCGGTCTATCGTCGGCTGGTTGATCCTGGCAGTGTCGACGGTCGTATTCCTCTCGATTGCGGTTTATTTCGTGATCGTGATGCTGTTGTCGGCGCCCAGGATCGATGTCACGGCTCTACCTGGCGGAGGACCATCGATCATGCAAGAGGGCGTGCACCAGCTCCGCTAGTCGCAGCGGAGGCGGAAGACGGCTGCGGCACCCTGGCTAAACACCTCGTCAAGATCGGGCGAGTGTTGCAGGGTGGCCGCGCGGGGCAACTGGCGCTGCTCGTACAGCGTGCCCGACGATCCGACGTAGATGTACCGCGCGCCAAGTCCACACGCGGCTGTTAGAGTCTCTGGGGAGTCTTGCAGATCGTCGACATGATCCAGGATTTGCTGTCGATCCGACCTGTCGGGTACTGGCAGGACACGCGGCAGGAGAACACTCGCACCTGCCTTATACGGCGCCCAGATTCCCGCATCGGCCGAGCCATCGTTCACGAGCAGCTCGCCTGGCTGAATATGCTGGGCTAGCCACGCGAAGGCCGCCGCGTCATCCGGCGAGTAGGTCAGGTAATAGACGGCCTCGGCCGAGAACCGCTGCGCCATCAGCGCGACCGTGACCTGGGCCAGCACGACGGGGACCAGCAGGGCCTTCGGCGAGGAGAGCCATCCGCGCCGACGTGACGCCCATTCCCCAACAACCAGTAGCCCGGCCCCACCGAGAAGACTGGCACAAATGGCAGTGATCATCAGCAGTCGATAGTCCTGGCTCCACGGAAACGTGAGCGCGTAGAGGCGGTCGACGGCGGGAGCGTGCAAGCCGCGGAACATTATTGCCAGAGCGACGAAAGTGAGCCCCAGCGGCAGCAGCAGTCTGCCGGTTCGCGTACTAAAAACGGAAACTGCGCCCACAAGCACAATACCCACGCGTACCGGTGCGTCGACGACAATGCCCGCCATAGCATCCAACACCAACTGGAGTGTCCCGCGCAACCCGTCCAGGTCGGCGCTCGGCAGCGACATCGCCGCCAGGTCCGCGTCGCCCGCGGCCTGCGCACCTCCGGCGCGGTAGAACTCTACCAGGCCGGACAGGTACGGCGCCGACAGGACAACAGCCAGAACAAGAGCGAGCATGAGGTGCGGTGGCAGAACCCTCCAGTTGACTCGCCGACATCCAGCAATCAGTACACCGACGAGTCCGATGGCAACGGTGTACAACTCAGTTCCGTGCGTGACGAGTATGCTCGCCGCGAGCGGTGCTGCGAGCCGCACCCACACCACACTCGGCTGATCCACGTACAGGATGGCTACTGTCCACACACCCAGTGCCAGAATGATCCCTATGGCCAGTGGCCAGCCGTCCCAGAACTGGAGGTGATAGGGATACTGTGCCGTGAGCCCTACCAGTACCGCGGCCGCGCCAGCGGCCGGCAGCCGGCGCAGGATGACCACGCCGAGTCCGAACACGCTGATGGGCGCAAGAAGGGCGAGGCCAAGTCCGACTCCAAGCGCTCCCAGGGCAGTATCGACCTGGGGGAACAACTGTAAGAACGCTGCCGCAACCGAATGAAAGCCGAGCGGGTACCAGCCGGACCAATCACCGCCGCGTCGCAACTGATCGACGATCTCCACGTGGTGAGCGCCGTCGTCACTGGACACCGGCACGACGATCCCATTGAATCCCAGGCCGAGCACGGCACTCGTGACGATCAGTGAAAGCACCACGAGAATAAGCGTCAGGCGGAGTTCCCCACTCTGTCTCAGGCGAGTACGCCAGCTGCCCAGGTCGAGTACCGCCATCCTGATGCCGAGACTGGCGCCACCGATCAACATCAGCGCGGCAACCGCCGGCGAAAGACCCACAAGGCGGCTCCACGTCGTGAGCATGATCAGCACGGCCAATCCGACAGCTGGCGACAAGCCGATCGCAAGCTCATCGCTCGCCAGGCGACTCAGGCGCACGACGCCGTAGCCGGTGCTGATGACGCACGCGGCGAATAATGCGCCGATGAGTAGCGCCGTCATGCCTGGACTGCTCCTACAGCCGCTTCTGCAACGAACGCATCAGCCTGCGCCTCAAACTCCGGTACTTTGGTTGACGTCGTCAGTGTCTCGTCAGTCGACAGTCAGTCGTGACGTCGCGTTGGATGCGAGGTCAGTGCCATCTCCGGCCCAACTGGCGGTGATCGGGTAAGTGCTCGAGCCCATCGGACCCAGGTTGATGGTCAGACTGGCAACACCGGAGGCGTTGGTTGTCGGGCACGCGGGGCCGGCGCCACCGCAAGCCGCGGTTCCATTGACACTGAAAACGATGGACTTGCCCGCGACCCCAGCGCTGTGGATGTCTGTCAATGTGGCCGTGAGCGTGACCGGCCCGCCAGCGACGCCGCCATGAACAGGCGACGCTGTCAGATTCGTATTCTTTGCGCCGTTGGCGACGACGGTCATGGTTGCCGAGCCACTGTTCGAGCTGAAATTAGCGAGCGCGTCGGGGGTGTATGTCGCGCTGATCGTGTACGGGCCCGTGGGCGCCTTGCTGAAGGTGCACGTAGCGGTGACGGCGCCAGTCGCGCCGACGTTTACTGGTGACGGCGCAATCGATGAGCACGGATTGCCGCTGACCGCGAATGTCACCGTGCCTTGATTCTCTACCGGAACAGGCGTTGCGCCGCTCGCGTAGACCGATGCGGTAAGCGTGACCTGGCTGTTTTTTTGTGAAGCAACGGTCTTGGCATCCACGATCACGTTTGTGGTCGCAGGTGTGACTGTGAGTGTACCGTTTGTCGAACCCTGATAGTTGGGGTCTGTCACCGAGGCATTGACGGTGTACGTACCCGCGTTCGTGGGCGCCGTCGAGCTACCGTTGTACGTGATGCTCGTAGTCAAACCAGCGGGACTGGTGCTTACGGTCACCGGATGAGGCGACGCGTTGTAGGTCGCCGACAGGTTGGACAAGGTAACTGTCGCGGGTGCCTGGCTGACCACCAGCGTGGCGGTCTGCGTGCCCTGGTAATTCGTGTCGTTGATAGTGACGCTGACCGGGTAGCTGCCGGCGTTCGTGGGCGGGTTTGGACCGCCGGAGTATGTGAGCGTATAGGCAAGCCCCGTCGGGTTGGTCGCCACCGTGACTGCTCGTGGCGAGCCGTTGTAGGTCTGAGATGTATTGGTGATCGTAATAGTCGCCTGTGCCTTGGTGGCGGCGACGGTCACCGTAACTGGCGTGGCAGCGCTGTAGTCAGTATTGCCGGGTTGGGTGGCGGTCAGCATGCATGCCGTGGTGCTGCTGGTCATGGTGATGGTGTAACTGCTGCCGGCTTGCGCTGCCGTGCATCCGCCAGATGCCGACACGACCGTCTGCAAGCCGGAGCTCGCCGTCGGCGCGACGCTGAAGGTGCTCTGATAGCCGGCGGGTGACGGGGGTTGGGTAAAGGTAATGGATTGCGCAGCGGCATTGACGATGAGCGTGCCGGTGCCAGTCGACATGCCGTAATTAGCGTCGCCTTGAAACTGGGCAACAATGCCCGTCGTGTAGGTGCCCGCATCTATGGATCCGAGGCTGACACTGGACAGGGTGGCCACGCCGCTGCTGTTCGTGGTGGGACAGGTGACGCCAGTCGTGCCGCCGCAGACTGGGGTGCCGTTGAGCATGAACGAAAGCGTCTTGCCGCTTACGCCAGTACCGCTCGATCTCAGTGTCGCCGTGAGGGTCACTGTGCCACCGTACGTTCCGGTCACAGTCGCCACGGTCATGACGGTTGGAGCCCCGATTGGAGCATACGTGGGCGCCGCCGGCGCGAGGCTTGGTCCGATCGCACCGAAATATGCCTTTTCAGCTCCGCTCAAGTTGTTCGCACCAATCATGACGATAAGCGCGATGGCCGCGACCACGAGTCCATACTCGACGAATCCCTGTCCTCGCGAGCGGGCTCGAACGAGGTTCAGTGCGCGCAGTCTGTCGGGTCTCATCAAAATGTCCCGCTCTCAGGCGCGGGTATCTTCCTGGAAGTCGCCGACGGTAGGTCTGAACAGCAGCGGGATACCCTTGAAGGACTCCCCATAACGGTTCTTGGCGACAACCAGGTCGAGCAATCGTGAACCAACCGTCGCGTTGGCGATGGCCTTACTCGAGAGACTCACATCCTGACGGATGCCGAGGAGCAACACGACATCCGCGGCAAACTCGAGGTCCTCACTGCCCTGCAAGCCTTGTAGAGTCGGGCTGTCATAGCTCCCAGCGCGTGAGAGCGACGAGATAGCCAGAATCGGCGAGTCCACCGCGGAGGCGAGCTCACGCAAGCCGAGCGAGAGCGCCGAGATGTTGTCTGCCATCGAGCCATTCTGCTGGTGGACGGCCATGCGTTGAAGGTAGTCCACAATAATCAGGCATCGTGTAGCGCGATGCCTGGCGACAATTTGCTCAGCGTGCATTCGCAGTGCGTCCAGCGTGAGACGGCTGGTGCCCTCCACAAATGCCAATCGCGGCGACATCGTCGCGAAGGTGGCTGCTCCCTTACCAAGGCGGCTCAGGTCCGCACGGCCGCGTTCGACCGCGCCAGGCTGAACGAGCGCCAGACGGCAAATTGCCTTTAGAACGAGGTCGTCGGGAGCATTCTCGTAGGTCAGGTACAGCACTGGCGTTTGTTTGGCGACTTCGCAAGCAATCTGAAGTGCAAGCGACGTTTTGCCGGCGCCGGGCGCGCCGCCGAGAATGTACAGGCCGCGCGGGCTCAGACCGTTGAGAACGCGATCGAGTCCGGGAATCCCGGTCGGCAAGCCGAGTGTCTGGCGCTCGGCGGTCCGATCGATCTGCGTCTGTGCGGCCATCTCGAGTACGCGACTGGCCAGTACGTCCGCCCAGATGGCCTGTCCAGACCGGAGCGACGGTGAATCGACCAGTTGCACCGAGGGGGCGTAAGCCACTCCATTGCTGGTGTCGGCAAAATCAGCGTGCATCGGCGGCCTTTCCATTCAAAGGTTCTGCATCAGCTTCGAGATCAAGTCGAGCCGAGCGGAGCGTTGCTTGCATGGTGGTGGCTGCCGCCATACTGCTGTTGAAAATCCGCTCGGCCTGTGCATGAACGTCCTCCGGCAGGTGCGGGTCGTCGAGCAGCATCTCGCTGTAACCAGCGGTCACCGCTAGCTTGTTTCCAATCCGGTCTCGAAGGGTGTTGGCGACCGTCGACGCTCCTTTGAGTTGGGCGTCGTGCTCGAGCGCTGCAAGGCGCGACCGGTCGCGGGCAATATACAACCTGACGCTTCGGCACGTAACGTACATGCTGAGCAGAATGACGCCCAGGGCGATCCACTCGATGGGACCTTGCAGTAGCGGGCTGAATACGTCCCGGTGAATTGCAGGAATTATCAGAGCGCACGCCGCGGCAAGCGTTACCAGTACTTTGACTCGCCGGAGCAGATCTTTTCCCACACCAAGCAGGTCTGACAAGGTGCGCGCCGTGGAGTCTGTCAACACGTTTCACTCGCGGAGTGATGCATTGCGCGAAGTCTGCGGCGCCGCGGTAAACGTGAGGTATCGGCAAATGTAAGCTGGCGTTGAAGCCCTGCTGGGGACCGATGGAGCTCTAGCTGAGGTTGGACACAACGCCCATGGCGGCAAGAATCAGCGCCACGAGGAGGCAGTTTCGGGCCAGGACGCGACGGCGCTTGCGCGCCAGGTAGAGAAACGACGTCAGGACGATCGTTGCCAGCCCAAATTTCAGCAAAACCACGGCGAGCGGGCCGAAACCTTGAAAGACACCCCGGACAACAGGGTTCAGCTCGGCGGTGTTGCCGCGATTCTGCATCATTATGACGGCAGTCGCCCCGTCAAGGAGTTCGAGCAGCCACGCCAGCCCCGCCAGTGCGAATAAGGGAACCCAGGGCTTCCAGACCGGCTGTGTGGACGTGCGCTCGCTGGCGATACGTCGCCGGGGAGGGAGTGCCATTGGAGTAAGTATCGGCCACGGCGGTTGAGAAATCGTTGCGGATCATGCGGCCCGCACAGCCACGGCCTGCAAATCTGGCGAGCCGCGCTCGAGGCGGTACCCAATGTGCGGGGCCGACGCGATGTACGCGGGCTCTCCTTTGGCAACGCCCAATTTCTGGCGGATGTGCGAGATGTGCGTCTTGAGCGCAAACGCGTCGCCACCCTCGTACTCCCACGCCAGCTCGATCAGGCGATCTGTGGTCAGCACTCGCCCCGCATTGCTCACCAGGAAGTACAGGATGCGCGTTTCCAACCGCGTCATGCGTACCGCCTCACCAGATTTGCGCACTTCGTACGCCTCCAGGTCAACTGAGATGTCGTCCGACGTGGCAACGAGTGTCGACTGCACGAGCTCTCGGCCCGCCTGACGTTGCACGAGGTTGCGCATGCGGCTCGCCAGAATGCGATAGCTGACGGGCTTGGTCACGTAGTCGCTAGCGCCCACGTCGAAACCTTCGATGATCTGGTCTTCCTGAGACAACGCACTGACGATGATGATCGGGATGGTTGCGGACTGTGTGCGGATGTCGCGGCACACGTCCAGGCCACTCTTCTTTGGCAGCATGATGTCCAGCAAAACGAGGTCATAGTTGCCGGATTGCCAGCGCTGGAGGGCGGCGTCCCCATCCGTGACGCCATCCGACTCGAAGCCGAACTTGCGGAGCGCGTACATTGTTAGATCCAACAACATCGGCTCGTCTTCGGCGACCAACACACGCATCAGCTCGCGTCCTCCATGCTCTTGCACAGATGTGTCGCGAACCTGCAAGGGATCGGCTCATGCCGACGTGCGGCGCCCCAGCTTCTAATGACGTCTCGGTCCGCGATCCGACGTCATCCTCCGCGCGGCACTATGGGCCAAACCAACGTACAACTGCGTAACAGTAGCCGCTACAGATGCGTAACACCGCATTCAGCGCGTTCTGGGAGCGCGTCACAGTTCCGTACTTCCACCCCACCAGTCACCGCAAGCGCCGTGAACCCGGCTCAATGTGAGAGGCGAGTCCTCAAGAACAGCGGCCGGATTATTTGAATCGGAATGAGCAGCTTACCGTTCCTTGACACCGGGCTTACTCGTTCGGCACAGACTCGTGTGCCCAATGCCTCATCATATGACGGATCTCGCGCCCATGTACGCGGTCGCTGTTGCCGCGATACTCCTGTCATTGGTAGCCTGGATCGGCCTCTTTTCCAATTTGCTCGGAGTGTGGCAGATTCTCGCGCTTGCGAGTGCCCTGGTGCTCACGATTTTGCTGTTGCTGACGCGGCACCATAGCCAGCATCGCTAAGCGCGAGCGAGCCGGAGGATCATCGACACGACCCTGCCTCCATGCTGGGGTGTGAGCCTCCTGGATGCCAGACGTCCTGACTGAACAGGCCGCCTGGCGTCGACCACATTGTCTTGCAGATCAGGCGGCCAGCCCGGCAACACCTGGCAAGTTTTGCGCGCCGCGCTCCAGCCGATAACCGATGTGCGGCGCGGACGAGACGTATCCTGGTTCGCCTTTGGCAATGCCCAGCTTCTGACGGATGTGTGAAATGTGGGTCTTTAGTGAAAACGCGTCGCCGCCCTCGTACTCCCAGGCGAGCTCGATCAGTCGGTCGGTGGTCAACACGCGACCGGCGTTGCTCACCAGGAAAAACAGGATGCGTGTCTCCAGACGGGTCATGCGCACCGGCTGGCCAGCGTTGTGGACCTCGTAAGCCTCCATGTCGACCGAGATGTCGCCGGAGCGTGCAACGAGGGACGAGTCGACAACTTCGCGCCCATTCCGGCGTTGCAGGAGATTGCGCATGCGCATGGCCAGCACGCGATAGCTGACCGGTTTGGTCACGTAGTCGCTGGCGCCCGACTCGAAACCGGCCACGATCTCGTCTTCCTGAGACAGCGCGCTGACGATGATAATTGGCGTTGATTCCGATCGCTTGCGTATTTCGCGACACACCTCGAGGCCGCTCGCGCTCGGCAACATGACGTCCAGCACGACCAGGTCATAGTTGCCGGATTCCCAACGCTCGAGCGCGGCCGCCCCGTCCGTGACGCCATCTGAGTCGAATCCAAATTTCCGGAGTGCGTACGCGGTCAGGTCCAGCAGCATCGGCTCGTCTTCAACCACCAGTACGCGCATCAGCTCACCTCCTGTGAGATGTTGGAGCCGGCAGGCCCTGAGGTGGCCGCCGACCGTGCGCACACACTGAGGCAAACGCCCGCACGGGTCCGTAAACGCGGCCATTACACGTGCGTGACAGGTCGCGATTGGGCATCACAGTCGCGTTACACAGCCGTTACCTGGCCGCAGCCGAGGAGCAACAGATCGGGATTGCGCCGGCCCGCCCGGGCAGGCAATGATTAAGCTGCCATGGATCTGGCAGCATCAAACGAACCCGGCATCCTCCCCAGCAACGTGGGTGAGGTCTCGGCGCCAGCGAGAAACGACCCGGACTCCGACTCGGAAACGTTCGCGGACCTTACGCTCGTGGTCGGAGCACTGGCCCTGCTCGCGACAGGCCTGACGGTGATTGGCTATCACTTCGGCGGTCCTGTCCCGAACCGTGCGTTCTGGGGTGCGTTCGGGCCGCTGCTCCTGTTGCCAGCGGCCATCTTGCTCGGGGTTAGTCTGGCGCCGGGCGGCCTGCTTCAGAACGAACCGGCGCCGGCCAGGAAACGGATCGGGCTGGCATTTGTCGGCCTGAGCCTGTTCGGGCTGCTTGTCAGCGTGCTGAACGTGCCGACCATCCTGCTTCTGGGTCGTTAGCGGCCGGCGCTAACAGGGTGATGAAAACCTCCTCGTCGCCTGCACCGTTCGAAGTGACGGCAATTCTTCTCTGATAGAGAAGCAGAGTTCTTTCAGGCACCTGTTTGGCATGTTGATGAAGAACCTCTGGAAGGGCTCCACCGTAGGTGGAATCACTGAACCTGCGTTCGTCAGAGGGCGCTTCCAGCGAGCTCGGCGTGGCCTGGGCTGATGGTGGGTTCGTCATCCGTGTAGTACGCCGCCGCGACCGCGCGGCGAACCATGACCAGGCGCGGCAAGATGTCGCTCACGTCGAGCCCTTCGAAGACGGCGTGTGCAGCCTGGATTTCGGTTGGCGAGGGATCGACGGCTCGCCACATCTTGAAGCTGTTCATGGAAGAGCCCTGTGGCCTCCTCAGACGTTGGTTTTGACGAGGCCCGGTATCCAACGCGGCGGGTATCCAGCCGTGAGCCCGCGGTAACGCGCCGGTTGCGCTGCCCCTGGTACGCCTACTGCAAGTAGCAGGCAGCGCCGGGGCGCCGAAGGAGCCGCGCATCTCGGCCAGCAACCAGGCGGAGTGCGCCTCCATGCCGCAGCCGCCATCGTGCTCGACCTGGGCAACCCGTCGCCCGGCGAAGCCCTGGCGCCCAGCACGTGGGTGTTCACTGGCCGCGCGTACGCTCGTGACGCGAGCGCTCAGCAAGGCGCCGGGATCGACCGTGTCTACGCGACTCTCGGCGACCGC
>JAFAOS010000459.1 GCA_019247515.1 Chloroflexota bacterium
GCGGTCGCCGAGAGTCGCGTAGACACGGTCGATCCCGGCGCCTTGCTGAGCGCTCGCGTCACGAGCGTACGCGCGGCCAGTGAACACCCACGTGCTGGGCGCCAGGGCTTCGCCGGGCGACGGGTTGCCCAGGTCGAGCACGATGGCCGGCTGCGGCATGGAGGCGCACTCCGCCTGGTTGCTGGCCGAGATGCGCGGCTCCTTCGGCGCCCCGGCGCTGGCCTGATCCAGGCCAAGGGTAATCGGAATGCCGCTCCGCACCCAGGTGCCCGAGACGGTCGAGTGCGCATAGAAGAACAGCGTGTGCCCGCCGCTGTCGCTGCTCAGATCGGCGGTAAGGCTGAAGCCGCGGTCGCCCGACTGGCCAAGATCGGCGTCGCCGAGGAATCGCCCGCCGAGGTCGCGGTCGCCCAGCGTGGCGTAGACGCGGTCGACGCCGCTGTCTTGCCGAGCTGTCCGAGCTGTCTTTCCGAGCGTTGGCGTCGAAGGCCATGCCCTGCACGACGATACTGCCCTGGGGCAACTGGTCGCCGGGCTCCGGGTTGCCGACGTCCAGGTGGAGGCTGCCGTTGCACATCGGCTGGGCCAGAGCGGGCGCGCTGGCGGCCAGGCTGCCCAGCGCGAGGGCGGCTGTCACGGCGCCGACGGCGGCGAGGCGGCCGCCGGTCACAGTCGGACGGGTGAAATGTGGGAAGGACATGGGGGTGCAATCTCCTGTGTCGGAATGAGCGTCGCGAAATGGAGTTGCGGCGGAGGAGGAGCGTCGGCGTTGCGAGTTCCTCGGCGGCTATCTGGCGCCCAGTCTGAGGCGAGGAGGCATTTTGATGTCGGCAACAACCGCGTCATAGTCGGTTGCCCGCAATCGATCCAGCGCTGCCGGCGCGGACTCGGACGTCTCTACGTCCATGCCCGGCATTCGCAGGTGGAGTGTTTCCGACAGCGCCTGCAGAAGTGCCGCGTCGTCGTCGACGATGAGCACCTGGCCGCCCGCGGTGTTCATGTGGCGGCGTCGACCCCCGAACCCTGACAGATTGGCAGCTCGATCACAAACGCGGCGCCTGCTCCAGGAGCGTTGTGAACTTCGATCGTTCCCGAGTGGTCGCGCACGATGCCGTACGTGATCGACAGTCCCAGGCCGGTACCTTCGCCGACCTCTTTGGTGGTGAAGAACGGGTCGAACACGCGGGGCAGGAATTCGCGCGGGATCCCGGGCCCGGTGTCCTCGAAGACGATGCGAAGCGTGCCTTCTTCAACACGATCCGTAATGTTGATCAGCTTGCAGTCGGCGCCGCGCACCGCGTCGCGCGCGTTGGTCAGCAGATTGAGAAAGACCTGCTCGAGCTGGATGGCGTTGCCCATCACCACGGGATCTTAGGGAGTGAGGTCCAGGTGGACTTCGACTTCGTGCAAGCGGAGCTGCTCCTGCAGGAGGGATAGCGCTTGAACAATGATGGCGTTCACGGCCACCGGTTCGCGGCTGACCGGCGCCGCGCGTCCGAACGTGCGCAGGTGAGTGATGATCTGGCCGGCCTTGTGGACCTGATCCAGGCCATTGCGGAGGTCGCGCAGCATGCGATGCCGGTCCTGAGCTCCCAGCTGGAGCAGGTCGATGACGTTGCCGATGAACAGGCCGATATTGTTCAGGGGATTGTTGAGCTCGTGCGCGACACCGCTCGTCAGCTCACCCAGGGTCGCGAGCTCGCCCGCCTGCACGAGCTGCTCCCGCTTGTCGCGCAGCTCCTGCTCGCGACGCTGCATCACCTCGGTGGTCTCGCGCAGGTTACCCATGATGTGGATCATCGCCTTGCGACTCTCCTCGAGGCGCAGCCGCGCTCGCTGCGAGTCCTGCAGGATGTGGAGGAGCGCGCGACGAGAGTTGTCCAGGCGCTCAGCTTGCTGCAACAACCGACGTCGGTCCTGTTCATAGTCCACCAGAATGTGCAACAAGGCCTTGCGGCGTTCTTCGCCGCGTCGGATGCGCACCTCCATCGCACTCACCTGGTCTTGCAGGCGAGTGAGCTCGTCGAGTGGCGGCAGAGCCGCGGCAGCTGTCACGCGCGGCCGACCTCCACGCGCAGCTCGCTCAGCTCACGCTGCAGCTTCTCGATCTCCTTCTCGAGCGCGATCATCTTGAGCTCGCGGCCGACGACACTTCTTCGAACTTCTCCAGGTCGAGGATCTTGTCCTGGAGCTCGGCTTTCGACTCTTCCAGGTCGCGGACGACCTTCTCATACTCCCGCATGTCGCGCAGGATGCCGATGGCGCCGATGACCTTACGCGTGGGATCCCGCAGGGCGGAGGCGTTCAGCGTCGTGGGAATGACTTCGCCGCTCGCGCTGCGCGGGTGCAGCAGAGCGTTGCGCGTGACGCCGCGCTCGACCACCTCACGCAGCGCGGCCGTGAATTCGCGCAGCTCCTGGGCGCTGACGAAGCGTGAGAGCGACTGTTCGAGCAGCTCGTCGGGCCGAAACCCGAGCAGCTCGGAGACCGCGTCGTTGGCCTGCAGGATCTTGCCCTCGAGGTCCGAGACGAACACCGGGTCGGGGGCGTTGGCGATGATGATCTCGGCGTCGAGCGAGCCACGCGGCTCGCTATCGCGCGTGCCGTTGCGGCTGCGCGGGGTGGGCCGAAGCGTCCTGGCCATAAAGCTCGCTGCCTGCTACTTGCAGTAGGCGTACCAGGGCAGCGCAACCGGCGCGTTACCGCGGGCTCACGCCTGGATACCCGCCGCGTTGGATACCGGGCCTCGTCAAAACCAATGTCTGAGGAGGCCACAGGGCTCTTCCATGAACAGCTTCAAGATGTGGCGAGCCGTCGATCCCTCGCCAACCGAAATCCAGGCTGCACACGCCGTCTTCGAAGGGCTCGACGTGAGCGACATCTTGCCGCGCCTGGTGATGGTTCGCCGCGCGGTCGCGGCGGCGTACTACACGGATGACGAACCCACCATCAGCCCAGGCCACGCCGAGCTCGCTGGAAGCGCCCTCTGACGAACGCAGGTTCAGTGATTCCACCTACGGTCGAGCCCTTCCAGAGGTTCTTCATCAACATGCCAACAGGTGCCTGAAAGAACTCTGCTTCTCCTTAGA
>JAFAOS010000531.1 GCA_019247515.1 Chloroflexota bacterium
CCGGCCTTCGCCGAGCCAACCGCGTTGCCATAGGCGAAGGCCAGCGGCCAGGCATTGCCCGTCGCGTCCTGTTCGACGGCAACCAGCGACGGCACGCCCTTGCCCTCGACAAACAGCTCGCGCATGCGGTGACCGGGTGCCTTGGGCGCCACCATCCAGACGTCGACCCCCTCGGGCGGCACGATCTGCTTGAAGTGAATATTGAAGCCGTGGGCCCAGACCAGCGACTTGCCGGGCGAGACCTGCGGCAGCACCTGCTCCTGGAAGACGCGGCGTTGTCGTTCGTCGGGGATCAGCATGACGACCACGTCGGCCTGGCGCGCCGCGTCGGCGACTTCGGTGACTTTGAGTCCAGCCTGCTCGGCGGCCGCCCAGGACTTTGAGCCCTGGTAGAGGCCAACCATGACGTCCAGGCCCGAATCGTGGGCGTTCAGCGCGTGCGCGTGGCCCTGGCTGCCATAGCCGATGACGGCGATCTTCTTGCCCTTCAGCGGGGCGATCGGCGCATCGGCCTCTGTGTACACATGAGCGGTCACACCTGGAGACTTCCTTTCACAACTCGGGTCGACCTGAGGATCAGCTGACAAGTTTGAGTCGGTCAGCGCGATCGACGCGCGCCGACGCCTGGCCGCGGCTCATGGCGACGACACCCGTGCGAACGAGCTCCTTGATGCCATACGGCTTGAACAGGTCGATCAGGCTGTCGACTTTGACCGTTGGCCCGGTCACCTCGATCATCAGCGACCCTGTGGCCACGTCGACGACGCGCGCGCGGTATATGTCGACGATCTGCATGACTTCGGCGCGCTGCGGCGCGGCCTTGCAGCTGACTTTGATCAGGGCCAGCTCGCGCTCCACGCGCGGGTCCTCGCTCAGGTCGCTGACCTTGCGCACTTCGACCACTTTGTAGAGCTGCTTGGTGACCTGCTCCACGGCGCTGCGCGCACCGTCGACGACCATCGTCAGCCGCATGATGCCGTGCTCGTTGGTGCGCCCGATCGACAGGCTCTCGATGGCGAACGAACGCTGGCGGAACAGGCTCAACACGCGATTGAGGGTTGCCGAGCCCTCTTCGACGGTGGCAACCAGGGTGTGCTTGCTCATCGATCACTCCCGTCCTTCGGACTTGGGCCGGCGCCGGCGAGGACGCGTTCGCGCGCGGCCTCGTAGGGCGTATCTGGCAGGACGTCGCCGAGCGACGCGCCGCTCAGCACCCACGGGTACACGTCCTCGTTGCGCGCCACGCGGAATTCGATAATCGCCGGGCCGGGGTAGGCCAGCGCGGCGCCAATCACGTCTTCGAGCTGCGTCGGCTCGGTCGCCCGCCAGGCGGGGATACCGTAGGCCTGCGCCAGCTTGATGTAGTCCGGTCCGCCCGCGAGGTCGACCTCGACCAGGTTGCCGCCGTACTGCACCTGCTGCTGCTGGCGGACCATGCCCAGGTACTCGTTGTTGAGCAGGGCGACCTTGACGGGCACGCGGTGAACGGCCATGACCGCCAGCTCCTGCAGCGTCATCTGGAAGCAGCCGTCGCCAATGACGCACCAGACCTGCTTGTCTGGGCGTGCCATTTGAGCGCCGATAGCCGCGGGCAGCGAGTAGCCCATCGTGCCCAGTCCGCCCGAGGTGATGAACGAGTATGGCCGCGTGTACTCGAAATGTTGAGCGGCGAACATCTGATGCTGGCCGACGTCGGCCACGATCACCGCTTCGCCACGCGTCGCGCGGTTGATGGCCTGAATCACCTGCGGCTGGTACAGCTCGGATGTGTCCGCGGGATAGCACTTGGGCGGGTACTGCTCGCGCCAGCCGTCGATCTGCGCGAGCCACTCGTCGTGGCTCTGCAGTGACTCGGCCTGGACCTCCGGTTCGAGCTTGCCCAGGACACGCGCGACGTCGCCGACGATGGGTACGTCTACCCGCACGTTCTTGCCGATTTCGGCCGGGTCGATGTCGACGTGCACGATCCTGGCGTGTGGCGCGAAGCCGGCGAACTTGCCGCAAGCACGGTCGTCCATGCGCATGCCAATCGAGATGACCAGGTCCGAATGGTGGACGGCGTAATTGCAGTGCACCCAGCCGTGCATGCCGAGCAGTCCCAGCGACAGACGGTGGTTCTCGGGGAAGCCGGAGATGCCCAGCAGGGTGGTCATCACCGGGATGCGTGTCTTTTCGGCGAACGCGCGTAGCTCGTCCCACGCGCCCGAGAGCAGCACTCCCTGGCCGGCGATGATCACCGGCCGCTGCGCGCGCTCGATCAGTCGCGCTGCCTCCTTGACCTGGCGCATGTTCGGCTCGAGCGTCGGCTGATAGCCCGGCAGGTTGACGGAGGTTGGATAGCCGTTCCAGTCATAGTCGGTGAGCAGCACGTCCTTGGGCACGTCCACGTGGACTGGACCCGGCCGACCGGTGCCAGCCAGGTGGAAAGCCTCGCGGATGACGCGCGGCAGGTCCTTGCCGTTGCGGACGAAGTAGTTCTGCTTGGTGATCGGGATGGTGATGCCGGTGATGTCGGCTTCCTGGAACGCGTCGGTGCCGATCATGCTGTTGGGGACGTTGGCGGTGATGGCGACCAGCGGCACCGAGTCCATGTGCGCGTTGCAGATGCCCGTGACGAGGTTCGTCGCGCCCGGCCCGCTGGTGCCGAAGCACACGCCGACCGTGCGCCGGCCCTGGGGCTGTCTCAGCGCGGCCGCGGCGCGGGCATAGCCGTCGGCCATGTGGGCGGCGCACTGCTCGTGGCGGACCAGCACGTGGCGGAGGTCCGGGAACTCGGGCAGGACGTCGTACAGCGGCATGATCGCCCCGCCCGGCAGGCCGAAGATGGTCGAAACACCCTCCTCTACCAGCGACTGACATATGGCGCGTGCACCGTTCAAGCGCATCGATGTCCTCTCCTTTTGAGTCGAGCGCACCATTGCGCTTAACAAAAAATCCCCGCCTCCTGTACAGAGGCGAGGTCAGTTCCCGCGGTACCACCCTGTTTGTTGCTCTCGGCGAAGATATCGTCCGCCACTCCGGCGCGGCCTACTGGTGGCCGTCACCCTGACCCTCTCCCAGGCGGAGAGGGAACGAACCTGGCTCCTCTCCCTCTGGGAGAGGCGTGGGTGAGGGACACGTTCTCCCGCGCGGCTCAGAGGCGAGTTCGGGAACCTGTCTGCACCGGCCTTGCACCTTTCGCCGGCTCTCTGGGGCAGCCCGACAGCTCCGTACTGCTCCTCGTCAACGCCTTACTCGTATGCAGTTATTTGCACTCAAGCATACATCGTTCGTCGACCGCATCTCAACGCCTACACTTGGCGCGAACAGCATGAAAGCAAGCACGCATCGGATTCTGAGCACGCACGTCGGCAGTTTGCCGCGACCCAAGCCGCTGCTGGACCAGATGCGCAACACGCTCGACGGACGCGGCGACGAGCTGGACTACGCCGATGCGTTGCGCGAGGCGGTCGTCGACTGCGTGCGCCAGCAGGTGGCGCATGGCATCGACGTGGTGACCGACGGCGAGCAGAGCAAGACGGGCTTCTCGCGCTACATCAGCGAGCGGCTGGAGGGCTTCGAGATGCGCCCGAGACCAGCGGGGGCTGGCTTTGCGCCGGAAGTGGCCGACTTTCCCGAGTATTACGAGCAATACTTTCGTCGAGCGATGTACGGCGGAGCCGTGGCGCAGGCGACGGCCCTCGAGTGCGTCGGTCCAGTCGCCTACGTCGGTCAGGCGCAGATCGCTCGCGACGTCGCCAACCTGAAAGAGGCGACGCGTGGCAGCGAGGTCGACGAGGTCTTCATGCCCGCTGTCGCGCCGAGCGCGGTCGGGCGCAACACCTACTACGAGTCCGACGAGGAGTACTACTTTGCGGTCGCCGACGCGCTGCACGTCGAGTACCAGGCGATCGTCGACGCGCGGTTCGTGCTGCAGGTGGATGACCCGTTCCTGTCGGAGCTGTTCAGTTACTCAGAGCTACCGCGCGACGAATGCCGCGAGCGGGCCGATCTGTACGTTGCGGCGCTCAATCGCGCGCTGAGCGGCATTCCCCCCGACAAGGTCCGCTACCACACGTGTTATGGCATCAACGAAGGTCCGCGGACGCACGATGCGCCTCTGTCCGAATTGCTGCCGCTGATCCTGAAGATCAATGCCGGCGCCTACTCGTTCGAAGCCGCCAACGCGCGTCACGAGCACGAGTACCACGTGTGGGAGCGCGCGAAGCTGCCCGCGGACAAGCTGCTGATCCCGGGCGTGGTCACCCACAGCTGCGCCATCGTCGAGCACCCCGAGCTGGTCGCCGAGCGCATCACCCGCTTTGCAAGAATCGTGGGTCGCGAGCGAGTGCTGGCCGGCGCGGACTGCGGCTTTTCCTCACAAGCCACCTACAACCCCGAGATCCACCCCAGGATCGTGTGGGCCAAATTCGAAGCGCTGGCCGAAGGCGCCCGCCTGGCTTCGCAAACGCTGTGGGCGTAGGCGGAGAAGCGGGCCTGGGGACGCCGCTCTGGTAGTCCCGTAGCCCTCGATCTCTGACATCCGTTGCCAATGGGTTAGGCAGTGTCGAGAGGTAGGGGAGACCCCGTACGACCCCCATGTTTGAGCCACTCCCGTGAGGTCGTTCGCCTGGTGGAACAGCTACGTGGCCCGTCCTCTGAAAAGTAACTACTCAAATATGATCCTCGACACGACCGATATAGCGAAGCGGGTCAGCTCAAGAACCCGACAGCGCGTCAGTCCAGCGCCTCGTGCGCGAACAGCGCGATCGCAGCATCGTCTTGCGGCGGATGGTGCAATCCACCGCGCACGTCTCGATAGTGCCGCTCCAGCGGCGACGATCGGTCCATCGACGAGCCGCCCACCAGCCGCATCGCCTGCTCGGCAACGGCGACGGCCGTATTGCTGGCCACCACTTTCGCGGCTGCCAGGGCCGCCTGCATGTCCACCGACGGCGCCGCGTCCCACGCCCGAGCCGTGCTGACCAGCAACCCGCGGGCTTCGAACAGCGCCAGGTCCATCCGCCCCGCGCGATCTCGAATGGAGGGCAGGGTCGCAATGCTCTTGCCGGCGAGCGCCGTTGGCTTGCGTGAGCGGGCAAACCCAAGGGCGAAGTCGCGAGCCGCCTCGGCCACTCCCAGGTACACGGCCGCCACGGTCAAGGACCAGGCGCGTTCGTGTGGCAGCGGGTCGCGCGCGGGCGTGTCGCGCGGCACCTCGGTCTCCGCCGGTACGAACACGTCCTCCAGCACCAGCATGTGACTGGCCGTCGCCCGCATTCCGAGCGTGTCCCAGTTGGGCTCGATGCGTACGCCCGAAGCGGACATCGGCACGACGAAGCTGCCCAGGTACGGTTCGCGCCCGTCGACGTGGATCGCCGCCGAGACCACGCCCCAGCGCAGGACCGTGGAACCGCTCGAAAACGACTTGCGGCCGTTCAGCACGAACCCACCCTCAACGGCTCGCGCCGTGGTGGCGGGCAGCCCGCCGCGCGACGGACTGCCCAGCTCTGGCTCGCTCGCCAGACTGTTGATTAGCGCCCCCTGGCCATGTCGCGCCGCGCACACTTCCCGCGCGACTCGATCGAACAGCGGGGCCGGCCACACCGCCGCATCGCGCACGCGGCCGAGCAGCGCACAGTGCATGGCCACCACCAGCGCGAGCGAAGCGTCGCCGCTGGCCAACTCGAGATTGCCGAGGACCATCTCGGCCACTGTCGCCCCTTCGCCGCCGAGTCCGGGCGGGACCGCGAGGGCGAGATACCCGTTGCTGGCCAGCGTGGCCAGGCCCTCGACCGGAAACGTCCCGTCCCGATCGTGGCGCGCGGCATGCTCGGCCGCCACGTGGGCGGCCAGGCGTGCCCGTTCTACGATGCGAGCTTCGCGCTCACCGTGTGTCGCGAATGGGGCCGGGTAGGGCACCCTTGATCGGCTAAGACGCCGCTCAGGCGGTTTCGACCGTCGCGGACGACGCTGCGAGCTGCTTTTTGACCGCCGCGACGATCGTTGAGTTATCTGGGAAGCCGCCCTCGCGATACATCGAGTGCACCAGCTCACCGTTGATGGCCACGTCGAACGAGCCCTCGTACCACGGCACCAGCTCGATCGAGGTCAGCTCGTGGGTGAAGGCTTTCATCAACGCTTCGGCCAGCGACAGCGTCTGCGGCTCGTAGCCGCACTCGGCGCAGTACGTGATCGTGACTTTGACTCCAGAGCTCTCAGCCATCGCTCAGGCCGGTTGCTTCGCGACGGCCTTTTGCGCCACCGCGCGAATCTCGCGCACGACTTCGGAGTTGGAAAACGGCTTCGTCTCGGTGCGAATCGCGGCCGCACCCTGCTGGACCTGCGTGCGAACCTCCTCGGGTAGCTCGGCGATCGGCTTGCTCGGGTCGCCCCATTCGGGATGGGCGGCGTACTGGGCCCGGCGCTTTTCCTCGCGCAGCTTTGTCACGGAGTCTGGTCGTTCAATCCAGGTGCCAACCTCGTTGAAGTTGGCGTCGAGGAAGATGAGAGTCGGGATGGACTTGAACTGGCCCTTGTTCAGGTGCTCGTCCATGACTTTCTCACCGGGCTGCTGATCGCGCAGCAGCACGCGGACGTTCAGCTTTCCGCCAGCTTCCTTCTCGAGTCGGCCAAGGATTGGCAAGTTGGCCACGACGTCGCCACACCAGTCCTCGGCCAGTGCCAGTACGTTGACGGGCCGCGGCAGATTCTTGAACGCCGCAACGTCGTCAGCCGAAAGCTGCAGGTCCTTCTCGTTCTGCTCGAATTGTTCTTTGTTGCGCGTCATCTGCGCCTTGTACGCGTCGTAGGTCATGCCAGCATCGAACTGTTCGCGAGTAACGGCCATCAGCTAATCGCTTCCATACCAAGGTCTAACACTACCTGATGGGTCGCCATTCCCAAGCATTCGCGCGGGCGGCCGGCGTAGAACACTGATATGCACACGGGTCGCGCGCCGCGCGTGTTGCTTATTCCAGGGCTCAATGGTGACCCGGGGATGCTGCTGCGCGCCGCACCCGTGCTGTTCCCTGGCTGGCAGCCGCTGGCCTTCAACCATCACCGCGACACGGCCCAGGGCGGCGTCGAGGGTCTCGCCGAGCGAGCCCTCGCGCGGCTCAACACCGAGAGTGCCGACGCGGCGCCCGTGTACGTGTGCGGCGAGTCCTTCGGCGGCACCGTGGCGCTGACCATGGCCCGCGCGGCGCCCGAGCGGATCGCGGGTCTGATCCTGTTCTCGACCTTCGGCTGGTACCCGTCGGCGCTGGCGCGGCGCGGGGCAGGCGCGCTGGCGGTCTGGAGCTTCCTCGGCGGACGAGTCGGGACCAGCATGTACCACGCCAGCCGATTCGTTTCAATTCCGTCTCAGCTCGGCCTGCACTTCTCGTCCGACGTGTTCCACGGCTACGTCCACCGGCCGCGTTCGGACATTGAGGCGTATCGCACCAAGGCCGAGCTGTCGCTCACCTTCGACGCTCGGCCGTGGCTGGCAACGATCGAGGCCTCGACCTTCGTGCTGACCGGGCGCTGGGACCCCGTGGTGCCAGTTTCAGCCGGACGGCATCTGGCGCGCGCCATGCCCAACGCGACCCTCCATACGCTCGGAGGTGGTCACCTGGTGCACCTGGTCAACGCCAGCCGCGTGGGCAAGCTCATCGCTCAGTGGGCGGGCACATAGCCTGCATTAGCAGGCTGTCATCCACGTTCACCTCGAATCATGGCTGCTCCGCGCGGCGCTTCTGGCGACCGCGATCTATCAGCTGATCACCCACAACTCGTCTGGGGCGACGGTCGCCTTCGAAGGGTTCGTCGTATCGCTGATTCCCATCGCCGTCGGACGTCTGAGTGGTGTGCCGGTGCCACGACCGCTGGAATTCGCGTTCGTGCTGGGCATGGCGCTGCAGTTTTTCTCGGAATCGACCAAGCTCTTCGAGCTCATCTACTACTGGGACAAGCTGGTCCATCCGACGCTGATCGCGCTGACCGCCATGATCGCCGCCTGGCTGCTGCTCGGCTATCGCGACGCCTTCGGCAAACGCCTGCCCATCCATCTGGTCGGCGCGTTCAGCATGCTGTTGGGCATCTCCATCGGCGCGTTCTGGGAATTCATCGAGTTCACCTCGGATTGGTTCGGCAACGCCGACCTGCAAAAGTCCAACGGGGACACGATCACCGATATCATCTCCAACAACATCGGTTCCTTTCTGGCCACGCTGCTGGCGCTGTACCTGTACACCCACTTCTTCAGCTCTCGCCAGCGTGAGTCGACCGGTCTCCTGGCGCGGTGGCTGGCGCACGGTCCGCTGTTGCTCGTCCGGCGCCACGGCCGGCTGCTGGGTGGCGTCGTAACGGCTGCGTTTCTGGGGCTGGTGTTCATGTCGCAGTGGATCGATCGTGGCACGCCGGCTCTGGCCAGCGACCTCCAGCCTGGGCAAAGCGCCACGTGGCAGTTCGCCGATTCGGCGCCCCTGACCAACGCCCTTGTGCTCAGCGGCGACTGGGTGCCTGATCCACGTGGCATCTGCCACGAGAACCTGGAGAATCCCAAGCCCGGCAGCGAGAAGATGGGCGTGCTCCAACTAGCCCCGGGCAGCGTGTACAGCGGCGATTTCTCCGTTCAGGCGCGCTACTTCGAAGAGCGGCCGGCGATGTCGCAGGGCAGCGAGATGGACGCGGGGATCGCCTTCGGCATTCGCGACGCGACGGATTTCGATCTGATCGAGGAAAACGCGCTGCACGACGTGCTGCGGCTGGACCAGTTCATCCACGGCAACCGCCGCGACCTGCGCGAAAAGCTGTACCGCACCCACGGCAATGAATGGCACACGCTGCAGCTGTCTGTGTCGGGTGCAACGATAACCGCTGGCATCGATGGTGAGACGATCTACACCGTTGAAAACGTGCCCGCCGCCGACGGCGGCATCGGGCTCTGGGCCCGCGGCGCCGCGGCGACCTGCTTCAGCGATGCCAGCGTCACGCTAGGTGCCTCGTCATGACCCGAACGGTCTTTCCTCGAAAAGAGATCGCGTCCGATACGACCAGCGTGAACGGCTCCAGAGCCCAGCTGGTCCTGGCGGCGCTGCTCATCGTCGGCATCGCCGCGCCGGTGCTTTCCACCGTCTTTGGCCTCTATGATCGGATTGACAACTGGGGCAAGCTCATCCACGCCATCGACGGCGCCTGCGCGACCGCGATCTTCGCCCTGCTGTTCCTCGGTTGGCGAGACCTGGCTCAGATCGACTTCACCGACGAGCTGGCGGCGCTGCTCATGATGTTCTTCGGCATCTTTTTCGGGGTGATGTGGGAAATCGTCGAGTTCATTCGCGACTGGGTGGCCTACTCGGACCTGCAGAAGTCGAACACCGACACCATGACCGACTTCCTGGCCAACGACGTCGCGTGCGTGATTGCCGCGCTGCTGGCCGTGCGCATCTATTGCCACCTGACGAGCAGCCAGGACCGCAAGCTGTTCGGCGAAACCGCCGAGTGGCTGGTCGACGGCCCCAGCCGCCTGCTGGACCGGCATGGCCTGGCCATCGCCGTGATCGCCGGCTGCTGCATCGCCGCCGCGGTGGCCAGCCTGTGGTTTGCCGGCCGGCCGGTGCTCGGTATATCGATCCCCTAGGCTAGCCGGGCTACCGAAACGCTCTGCTTCTCGAAAAAACGCTCCTTCGAAGGGCTCCACCGTAGGTGGAATCATTGAACCTGCGTTCGTCAGAGGGCGCTAGCTCACGTTTGTGGCCGCCACGTTTCGAGGTGCCGGCAATCTTCTCTGACGTCTCGGACGAGAAGCAGACTCTTTCATCAACGTGCCAAGTTAGATGATTCCGTCCTCGCGTAATCGGCTCTGCTCGGCGTTGCTCAGCCCGAGCAGCTCGCCGTAGACCTGGGCGTTGTGCTCGCCGAGCGCCGGCCCCACAAAGCGGACCCTGCCCGGTGTGCGCGAAAAACGCGGCAGGACACCGGGCATCGGCACCGGACCGACCTCGGGGTCCACGGGTGAAATGATGTCCTGCCGGGCACGATACTGCTCGTCCTCGAAGATGTCGGCGATCGAGTAGATCGGACTGACCGGCACGCCAGCCGCGTCCAGCACGCGTTGCGCTTCCTCGGCGGTGTGCTCGGCGAACCATCCGCCGACCAGCGCATCCACCTCGTCCGGCCGTCTGGTGCGTTCGGGATTGCTCGCGTAGCGCGGATCGGTGGCCCACTCCGGGTGGCCCATCGCCTCGGTCATGCGCAGCCACACCCGGTCGGTGGAGACGCTCAGCACCATGTAGCGGTCGTCGCCGGTCCGGTAGCTGCCAATCGGCGAGGATTGACCGGTGCGATTGCCGTTGCGCTCGCGGATGACGCCGTTTTTGCCATACGCGGGCACCACCGCCTCCAGCAGCCGAAAAACAGATTCGTACAGCGAGACGTCCAGCCACTGGCCGCCACGGTGGTTGCGCTCGCGTTCGAGGAGCGCCGCGAGGCCACCCAGGGCCGCAAACAGGCCGGCCAGATAATCGGCCAGCGCGATTGGCACGGTGATCGGCGGGCGGTCCGGAAAGCCGGTGATGTATGTCAGCCCGCCCATGGCGGCCGCCGGTGTGCCGAAGCCGGCCTTGTCGCGGTAGGGCCCGTCCTGACCGTAGCCGGAGACCCGCACGAGGACGATGTCAGCGTTGGCCGCCTTCAGCACGTCGTAGCCCAGGTTCCAGCGTTCCAGCGTGCCGGGGCGGAAGTTTTCGACGAGCGCGTCGCTGCGTTTGACCAGCTCCAAAAAGAGGTCACGTCCGCGCGGTACGCGCAAGTCGAGGGTAATCGAGCACTTGTTGCGCCCGAGGACCGACCAGTACAGCGAACGGTTCGCGTACATGGGTGCGACGTGGCGCAGCGTGTCCCCCGCGCCGGGCAACTCGACTTTGATGATCTCGGCGCCCATATCCCCGAAGAGCGCGGCGGCGAACGGCGCCGCGATCATCGTCGAGATGTCCAGGACGCGCAAGCCCGCCAGCGGTCCGGCCGAATTTTGTGTCATTTCTGTACAAAGTACTCCCCCCAAACGCCTCTCTAGCGAAGTCGCTCCCCCTCCCCCTCTGAGATAGAGGGGAGGGGGTTGGGGGGTAGGGGTGCCGACCCAGCTCCGCGATGCTACCCTCTGGCCGAAATGCCACGGCTGCGCTTGATCATTCCCGTTGTCCTGGTGCTGGCGATCATCGGCGTGGTTGCGGCCGATCTGGCCGTCACCCGGGCCCGCGCCCGCGCCCAATCCGACTGGTTGATCGACAAGAACCTGTCCCTCGCACCGGTCATCAAAGGCCTCAAAGAGCCAACCTTCGTCGCCTGGCCGCCCGACGGCACCCGGCGCATGTTCGTCCTCGAACGCGACGGTCGCGTGCGCATCGCCGACGCCGACGGCACCCTCCACCCCACTCCGTTCCTCGACATCTCCAACAACACTTCCACCAGCACCGAGGAGGGTTTGCTCGGACTGGCGTTCGACCCCAACTACACCCAGAACGGCTACATGTACATCGACTACACCGCCAACGACGCGTCGGTGAATGTCGTCCGCTACACCGTTTCACCCAATCAACCGGACCAGGTCGACCCGTCCACGGCCATGACGGTCATGGCCATTCCCAAACGCAGCAAGTTCCACAACGGCGGCATGCTGGCTTTTGGTCCCGACGGGTACCTGTACATTTCGCTCGGCGACGACGAGGCCTCCCAGGAAGCGCAGAGCGTGTCGTCCATTTTCGGCAAGATCCTCCGCATCGACGTCGATTCGACGCAACCGTATGCAGTGCCACCCTCCAATCCGTTCGTCGATACGCCCGGTGCCCGCCCCGAAATCTGGTCATACGGGTTTCGCAATCCGTGGCGTTTCAGCTTCGATCGTGCCACCAGCGACATGTGGATTGGCGACGTCGGCGACGCGCGCTGGGAGGAAGTCGACATGCAGCCTGCCAGCAGCCACGGCGGCGAGAACTACGGCTGGCCGTTCTTCGAGGGCGCCGAGTGCAGGGACCAGGACCACTGCAATGATGCAGGCCTGGTGCCGCCTCTGGTGACCTACGGCCACAACATGACGTGCGCGATCATGGGTGGCTACGTCTACCACGGCCCGAGCGTGGCGGCGTTTACGGGGAAATACCTGTTCGGCGACCTGTGCACGGGAGGGGTCTTCACCATGATTGGCGACGCGCAGCAGGGCTGGACGCGCGTGGAGCTTGGCTTTTACCCCATCAAGATTGACTCGTTCGCCGAAGATCCGGCCGGTGACGTGTACGTCGTGGACATGCAGGGCGGCGTGATTTATCGCGTCGCCGACGGATCGCTGCCGGCCTGACGCTCCGACCACGTCGCATGGAGTCCGGGTTCGCGCCGGTCGAGCGCGCCATCGCGTCTGGTCCAATCCCGGGTGCGGCCGCCGCGATTGGCGATCGCTCCGACGAGCGCATGGCGTGCTTCGGTCGCACCGAATCCGGTGGCGCGGCCGTGACGCCCGACACCTGGTACGACCTCGCGTCGCTGACCAAGGTGCTGTGCACCACGCCACTGGTGCTGGAGGGCATCGCGGCCGGCTACCTGGACCCACACGTTACCCTGCGCCAGCTGATACCCGAGGTGGCGTGGCTCCAGCCGACACCCAACCTCGGCGATGCCACACTCCTCCAGTTGGCCACGCATACCAGCGGACTGCCAGCGTGGCAGCCGCTGTACACGCTCGGACTGAATCGACCGACGCTGCTGGCGCGCGTTCTCCACACGCCATTGGAGCAATCGCCCGGTCGTAGCGTCTACAGCGACCTGGGTTTTATCTTGCTGGGCTACATTCTGGAGCGCGTCTTCGAGCAGCCGTTGGAGGCCCAGGCGCGGGCGCTGTATGCGCGCCTCGGGCTGGAGGAGCACATCGCGTTTTCACCGCCGGCCGGCGCGCCGGTCG
This sequence comes from Chloroflexota bacterium, assembly GCA_019247515.1. Classification (GTDB taxonomy): domain Bacteria; phylum Chloroflexota; class UBA6077; order UBA6077; family CF-72; genus CF-72. The sequence goes on from JAFAOS010000531.1 coordinate 12,914, forward strand.
CGCCAACCGAAATCTGTCCGTGGCGCGGGCGGCTGTTGCGGGGTGAAGTCCATGACGAAAACGCGGCGTCACTCGGCGGAGTCTCCGGCCACGCTGGCTTGTTTGCCACACTGCGCGGCGTGTGCGGCTACGCGCGAGCATTGTTGAATTGTCGACTTCATTCACCGGCGGTGCTCGAGTATATGAGTCGCGAGCACGCGCGCTCCGACTCGCCGGAAGACCTTCGGTACGGGTTCGGCTGGAGTCTGATGAGCCGCGGATGGAGCGGCGGCGACCTGATCAGTCCGCGCAGCATCGGCCACACCGGCTTCACGGGCACCGGCGTGTGGATCGACCTGGAGCGTGGACGCTATACCGTGCTCCTCAGCAATCGAGTCCATCCCTCACGCCACACTCCATCCGGGATCGACGGCCTGCGCCGCGCGTTCAATCACGCGGCGCACGGTGGCCCAGCCTGAGGCTCTTCAGACGAAGAGCGGCTCCATCTGCAGGCGCTCCACCATCCGCTGCATGTCCGCGTCGGACGGACGCGTGTCGAAGCGCTCCGCGGCGTCCAGGATCTTCGGCAGCAGATTGACGTCACCGGACGAGATGACGAAAATGCCCGGTTCACCCATCGCCCAGTGGACGGCCGTGTCGATCTCCGGCTGGTCCTGCAATGGCTGGTACCAGGTGGAGTTGGTCCGCTCGCGGCCGGACCAGGGCCGGTAGGCGAGCGACTTGATCGTCTGGACGGCCGTGTTGCGCTCCTGGCAGGTGGCCTTGAGCGCGTGGAAGTTCTCGAAGTAGTACGCCGACTGGAGCGTCAGGTAGTTGTACGGCAGGAGGACCGAGTCGAAGTCGAAGCGTCGCAAGCTGCGCCGATGGTTGGCGGCGATCTGGGCGCCGTGGCCGGTGACGCCGATGAAGCGGACCAGCCCCTGCTCGCGGGCCTCCACCGCCGCATCGATGACGCCGCCGGGGCTGAGCGCCGTGTCCCACTCGATCGGGTCGGACAGGTTGTGGAGCTGCCAGAGATCGACTTTGTCGATCTGGAGTCGATCCAGCGAACGCTTCAGTTCCTCACGCGCTTCCTCGGCGCGGCGCTTGTTGGTCTTGGTTGCCACGAAGAAGCGGTTCGGATAGCGCTTGAGCCACGGGGCGACCCTGAGCTCGGCATCGCCGTAGCTGGCCGCCACGTCGATGTGGTTGATGTCGTGCTCGAGCAGCACGTCGAGCGAGCGATCGGCCACGTCCTGCGCGACGCGCCCGAGCGCCGCCGCGCCGAAGATGATGCGCGTGCTCTGATGGCCCGTGCGGCCAAACGGAAGAAGCGGAATCGGCATGTCCCAAACAGCATACGCCCACGCCGCGCGAGTTCGACGCTGAGTGTCCGCGATCGCCCGTGGCTTTAGTCGCCGACCATCTCCCGCAAGCGCCTGGCATTGTCAATAGCCGCCGGCCGCCCGCGCCACAGCGTGTCGTTGTTGAAGTAGCTGTAACTGTCGATCCCAGCCTCGCGCCACCCGCGGATGCGCGCCGCCCACGGCGCCAGCTCGTCATCCTCGAAGAAGTGGCTCCGCTCCCCGCCGTGAAACCGGATGTACGTCCAGTCAGCCGTCACCTGCACGTCGAGTGGAATGCCCCAGCCAATTGGCAGGCACAGCGCCGCGTTGTTGTCGTGCAGCACGGCGTACACCTCGGCCGTGAGCCAGCTCTGATGCCGGAATTCGAACGCATAGCGGTGTGACGGATGCGCCCCCAGCGCCGCACAAAACTCCTGCAAGCGCTGCAGGTTTAGCTTCCACTGACGGGGGAACTGGAACAACACGGGCCCGAGTGTCTTGCCGAGTCCGCCAGCGTTGTGCAGCAAGCGTTCGAGCGGTTCAGCGGGGTCCTTCAGCTTCTTCATGTGCGTTAGATACCGACTGGCCTTGACCGCGAACACGAAGCCGGCCGGCGCTTTGCGCCGCCACAGCTCGAAGGTCTTGCGTGGCGGCAGCTGATAGTACGAGTAGTTGATCTCGACCGTGGCGAAGTGTGTCGCGAAAAACGGCAGAAACTCCGATGCCCGAGTGCCCTGTGGATAGAACTTGCCGTTTTCCCAGTGTTTGTATGACCAGCCGCTGGTGCCAATCCACACGTGTGCCATGCGCCGACTACACTGCCTTGCAAAGCGTGGCAGACCTGACGGTGCGCAATGCAAGCGCGAATGATGCAGAGGCCATAGCGCGCATCTACAACCAGGGTATCGAGGATCGTGTCGCGACGCTCGAGACCGTCCCGCGGACCGCCGACGAGCGTCGTCAATGGTTGGCGGTCCATTCTGGCCGCTATCCAGTCCTGGTCGCCGCCAGTGCGGGCGGTCAGGTCGTGGGCTGGGCGTCGCTCAACCAGTTCAATCCGCGGCCGGCGTATGACAACGTGGCCGACTTCTCGGTGTACGTCGCGCGAGAGGCCCGCGGCTCGGGTGTCGGTACGCTGCTGCTCAGCGCGCTGGAGGAGCGTGCGCGGCAAATCGGCTTCCACAAGCTGGTGCTGGCCGCGTTTCCGACCAACTCCGCGGGTATGCGCCTGTATACCCAGCGCGGCTTTCAGGTCGTTGGCACCTATCGCGAGCAGGGCCTGCTGGACGGCCGCTGGGTGGACGTGATCCTGATGGAAAAGATCCTGCGCTGAAGTTCAGTGGAGGGCGCCCGCCGTGCGGGTCTCAACAGGAGCCGGCAGGCGCGCCACTTTCCACTACAGACTGCGCAGGAAGACGAGAAGGGTTTCCTTATCGAATGTATTCAGGTTATTGAAGTTACCGACGACCTGGTTCGCTTCGGAGCCGCTACTCGCGTGCTGCTGGATGGCCTCCATCAGGTCCGAGGTGCGCCCGTCGTGCAAGAAGAACAGGCGCTGGCCGACACCCCAGAGTGGTGCAGTGCGGAACTCATTTCCACTCGCGCCGCCCTGACTGATGTTGTCTGCCAGTCCGCTGCCCATGTCGTGGATCAACAGGTCGGAATACAGGTTCGCCTTCTGGTTGCTCAACGCGGCGATAGTCGACGGGCCGGTGGTCAGGCTCGGCGTGTGACACATGTCACAACCGGCCTGAGAGAAGACCTGCTGGCCGTGCTGCGTGAACGGGTTGGGCTGTTGCGCAGTCGGCGGCGCCAGCATCTGCATGAAGAGCCCGAACTGGGTCACATCGCTCTGTGCTGCTCCGCCATTGCCGGTGAAGTCTTCCGGAGTGGCGCTCTGGGTGGAGCAGATGTCGCGCTCGTTGGGGAAAACCTCGTTGGTGACGCCTTGTTCCACGTTGTAGGCTTCGCCGGCAAACATCACCAGGCTCTTGTTCTGGGCTTTCCAACCGAAGCGAGTGACAGTTCCGTCATTGCCGCTGTTGTTGGTCCGTCCCGAGATGCCGAGGCCTGCTTTCTGTCCGGCCGAGGCCTTCATGTTGGCGACGATCGTCGCATCCGGGATGGCCTCGATGAGCCCCGCGCCGAACGTGGGCGTTGGAATACGGAAGATGGCGTTATTGGCGCCGAGGGCGCCGGCAAAGTCGGGTTGGCTCAGCCCGCAGCCAGGATTCACGAACAGGTCGTGGACGCCGCCGTCCGGCGTGCCGTCGGCATTCTTGACGAAGCGGACTTCGCGCACCGGACCCGTGGCGGTAATGAAGCTCGGTATCGATTGACCGGTGATCGCCGCCTGGGGATTGGTCGGCGGACTGCTGCCGCCCACCGCCGGGTAGGCGTGGCAACCGGCGCAGCTATTCATGTTGAATCGAGGACCCAGGCCGTTACTGACGGTGTCGACTTCCTCGAAGGTCGTCTGACCCTGGGTGAAAAAGCCCATTTGCGTCGAAGTCAAATTGGGCATCGCACCCCCCGCCGCGGGTGGGAGTTTGCGTGGGCCGGGATCGCACGGTATCGGCGCACAGAAATTTGCGCTGCCGAACTGCCCATTCGGCGGTGCGGACTCCACCGGTGCGGTCGCCGGCGCCGTCTGCGCACCGGCGATACCCAGCGGGGCCGTTGCAATGGCAAGCAGTCCCAGTCCCAGTATCACCAGTCCCCAGGCGAACACTCGACCACCCGGCGGCGGTTGGGCGACGCGCACGTGCGGAAAGCGGCGGGCAGCCAGAGCCCACCGGGAATACGGCATAGTGATACCCCTTTCGTCTCACCACTCGTTGAATGCGTCCCCAAGCAACGGCCGTCTATTCCCTTGCGGTACGCGGGTACGCTGGAGCACCGTCCGCTCAGCGCGTAGCCATTTGGCGGCGTTCTCCGGTGGAAATCAACTACGCGAACCTGAACTATTGATAAAAAATGGGAACAAAACGGTTTAAGTTGGCGAACGTTCGTAACTTGTCGTGTTGCAGGCCGGCACATTGTCGTTACCGTGGGACGCTGCGGTCCCGCCGGCGCTCGGCCAGGCCAGGCAGCTACCGCTTAGTCTGTGAACAATCCGTCCCACAACTTGGGTCCTGTCGATCGGTAGGGGAGACCCCTACAACCCCCAGGTTCAGGTTGATGTTGCCCCAGATTTGACCGGTACCCCGCGCCGGCCTGTTCTGGCAGCCGCAGCTGTCGCTCGGCGCGGCGCCGGCGGCTCCGGCCAGTGCGGCGTCTCCGTCAGCAGCTTCCTGTGAATGCCCGAGTCCGTCACCTCCTGGGGAGACCTCTGCAACCCCAGGGGGCAGGTTGATGTTGTCCCAGATTTGACCGGCACCCCGCGCCGGTCTGTCCTGGCAGCCACAGCTGTCGCTCGGCGCGGCGCTGCCGGCTCCGGCCGGTGCGGCGTCTCCGTCAGCAGTTTCCGGTGAATGCCCGAGTCCGTCACCTCCTGTAAGGCGTGCACCTGGGCACTCCGCACGAAGCGTCCGCCTCGGCCCGACCTGTACCCTGTGGGCGTGCTCGAACGTCCCGCCGTTCAGACCACGTCCGTCGATCACTACGGCCTGCTTGCCCCTCGCGCGGACGTAGCACTGGCCTTCGAGCACGTGAACAAGACCTTTCCTGATGGCACGCAGGCCCTGGACGACGTCAGTCTCGACGTCGCCGCCGGTGAGATGGTCGCCATCGTCGGCCCGTCCGGCTGCGGAAAGTCGACCCTGCTACGCCTCGCTTCGAGATTGAGCAGCCCTTCGGCAGGCGAGATTCGTGTTGCCCAGGGCAATCTGGGCTACGTCTTTCAAGACCCCACGCTGCTGCCGTGGCGCACTGTCCAGAGCAACGTTGAGCTCCTGGCTGAGTTGGCCGGCGTGCCAAAAGCCGAGCGGGCCCGGCTTGCGGCTGACGCCATCGCCCTGACCGGGCTGGTTGGCTTCGAGAATCACCGACCTCGCGCGCTGTCTGGCGGCATGCGCATGCGCGTGTCGCTGGCGCGTTCGCTCACCATGCGACCCCGCATCTTCCTGTTCGACGAGCCCTTCGGCGCCCTCGACGAGATCACGCGCGAGCGATTGAACGGCGAGTTGCTCGGGTTGTTCGAGCGCGAGCAATTTGCGGGGCTGTTCGTCACCCACTCGGTAAGCGAGGCCGCCTTCCTGGCCTCCCGCGTGGTGGTCATGTCGCCGCGCCCGGGCAGTATCGTGGCCGAGGTCGCGATCCCGTTCGCCTACCCACGCTCGCCAGAGTTGCGGTTCGATCCGGACTTTGCCGCGACCGCGGGTCAGATTTCGGCGCGGCTGCGAGCCAACCTGACGTGAGCGTCTCCACGGCTCCGCCTTCCGAGCAGCGCGCTCCGGCAGCGCCCGAGGTCAGTCGCCGAAGGGAGGCAAATCGTGGTCGGGCGATCGCCCAGATCGCGGCCCCGGTCGTCGTCTTCTTGCTGGTGCTGCTGGTGTGGCTGTTCATCAGCTACGTGCTGCTCGAGCCGCGTCGCCGCTTTCTGATGCCGCCGCCACAAGACGTGGTCGTGGTCGGCTTGCTCAACCCGGCCAACTCCAGCGAGATCCTCGCCGCGCTGTGGTCGACGACGCAGGTTGCCATCGTCGGCCTGGCGGTGGCCATCGTCATCGGCACCATCATTCCGATCCTGATGATCCAGGCGCAGTGGATTGAATGGTCGATCTACCCCTGGGCGGTGGTCCTGCAGACGATTCCCATTCTGGCCATCGTGCCGCTGATCGGCTTCTGGTTCCAGTTCGGGTTCAGCAGTCGTGTGCTGGTCTGCGTGCTCATTTCGCTGTTTCCGATCATCACCAACACGTTGTTCGGGCTGAAGTCCTCCGACCAGTCGCACCACGACCTGTTCACCCTCCAACGCGCGACGCGGCTGCAACGGCTGCTCAAGCTGCAGTTGCCGGGCGCGTTGCCCGCGATCGTCTCTGGCTGGCGAATCGCGGCCGGGCTGTCGGTGGTCGGGGCGATCGTCGGCGACTTCTTCTTCCGCCAGGGCGACCCCGGCATCGGCCGACTGATCGACGACTATCGGGCGCGACTCCAGGCGGAACAGCTCTTCGCCGCGGTGGCGCTGTCGTCAATCCTCGGTCTGCTGGTGTTCTGGGGATTCGGCTTTCTGGGTCACGTGCTGGTTGGCTCCTGGCACGAATCCCAGCGCCCCTCGGAATAACAAATCGTCTCGCACATTCATACAGAACAGAAGGGGGTCCCGCACACCATGATGTACCCGGCCCGTCGCCTGATCAGTTCTGGGCGGCCACTGCTGTCGATCGCGTTGGCAGGCGTGATTGCGCTGACGGCCTGCACGACGACAGCGCCGCCGCCCGCGCCGACCAGCCCGCCCGCGGCGGCCAAGCCCACGACGCCACCGGCCGCCGCCGCCTCGCCAGCGGCGTCGCCTTCGGTGGCCGTTGCCGCTTCACCCGCGGCCGCCGCCTCCCCATCCGCGGCGGCCAGCCCGGCCGTGTCCCCCGTGCCCTCGGTCGCTCCATCGCTGGTGCCCTCACCCAGCGCGGTGGCCGGCACGTCGCCAGCGGGCGCGGCCGTTGCGGCCGGCAGCTTGAAGGGCGTCTGCCCGGACAACGTGGTCGTCCAGACCAACTGGTGGCCGGAGCCGGATCATGGTTTCCTGTACCAGTTGATCGGTCCGAATGGCACGATCGACATCGACAAGAACGCCTACTCGGGTCCCCTGGGCAACACCGGCGTGAACCTCGAGGTCCGCGCGGGTGGTCCGGCGATTGGCTTCCAGCAAGTCACGGCCCAGATGTATTCGGACGACAGCATCCTGCTCGGGATGGCCGCGACCGACGAGCAGATTCAGAACTCGGCGAGCCAGCCGTCCAGAGGCGTCTTCGCCTGGTATGCAAAGAATCCTCAGATCTTCTTCTGGGGCAATCCGGATTGGGACTTTCAGAGCGTATCCGACATCGGCAAGAACGGCGCGACCGTGCTGGCGTTCTCGCCCGCGACGTTTGTCGACGTGCTGGTGGGCAAAGGCGCCCTCAACAAGAACCAGGTGGACGAGTCGTACACCGGCGATCCATCACGCTTCGTGGCCGCCGACGGGAACATCGTCTCGCAGGGCTTCATCACCTCTGAGCCGTACATCTACGAGAACGAGGTGCAGGGCTGGAAAAAGCCCGTCAAGTTCTTGCTGCTGGATAAAGAAGTGCCGATTTACCAGGACGACATGGCCATCCGGTCGGACAAGCTCGAAGCCAGCCGCGCCTGCTTGCAGAAGCTGGTCCCCCTGATGCAGCAGTCAGCTATTGACTACGTGAAGAACCCGGTTCCGATCAACAACATGATCGTCGACTACACGTCGCGCATCAAAGGCGGGACGCAAATCTCCGCCACCGGCGCGGCCGACGCCGTACAGAAGATGCTCACCTACGGCATCGTCGCAAACGGCACCGACGGCGTGTACGGTTCGTACGACACCGCCCAGGTCCAGCAGCTCATCGACGATTTCGGGCCCGTCTTCGTCGCGCGCGGCAAGCCGCCCGAGGCAGGCCTCCAGCCGTCGGACATCGTCACCAACGAGTTTCTCGACAAGAACATTCACCTCTGAGGTGGCGCTCGGCGTCATGCCGCCGCTGCGCAGGCCCGACCCCGATGACGTAGGGCGCGCCCGCGGCTGGGTCTCGACCGGGCAACTCGGGCCGATCTCACGGGACCAGTCGTTCGATCCGCCACGTCGTCCCATCCCATACGCGTGTGTACCTGAGCCGGTCCTGCAATCGGTTCTCCCGCCCCTGCCAGAACTCAATCGACTCGGCGCGCAGCCGATACGCGCCCCAATCCCATGGCACGTCAGTCTCACCCGAGCCGAGCGCCTTCGCAAAGCTGCGCTCGAGCGTCGCGCGGTCGGGGATCACCTCACTCTGCCGGCACGCGCGCAGCATGACCTGCAACGGAAACGGGGTCGCGGCGAAGAACTCCTCCACCACCGATCGCGGCAGAACCTCAACGGTGCCGCGCACGCGGACTTGCCGCAGCAGGATCGGCCAGAAGAAGGTCAAGGCCGCGTGCGGATTGGCCGCCAGCTCGCGCGCCTTCGGACTTTCGGTGTTGGTCTGGAACACAAAGCCCTCGGAGTCGACTCTTTCCAGCAACACCATTCGCGCCGACGGCACTCCCGCGGCGCTGGCGGTGGCCAGGTTCATTGCGTTGGCCATCCGCTCGCCTGAAGCGGTGGCTTCCGATAGCCAGCGCTCGAACTGGCGATGCGGATCGGACTCCAGGTCTGCCTCGAGCAGCGCTGGCTCGGACGTGGTCATCAGCACGCCAGGGTAGGCGCCGGCTGCCCGCGCAAAAGCCTGGCCGTCCTCCATCACAAGCTGCGTCGCTCGATTCGGTGCGGTTTAATGGTCAGACCTTGAGCCTGCAGCTGGGCGCATTTTTCTTTTGCGGCGTCGACATGTCCGACGCGGGTATCAACGGCACCCCGCCACAGGACCGCCGCTACCGTCAGGCTGACTTCATGAAGGTGTACGCCGACCTCGAAGCGTACGCGAAGGCCGCCGAGCGACTCGGCTACGCCAGCTTCTGGCTTGCCGAGCATCACTTCCAGTACGAAGGCTAAGAAGTGGTCCCGAATGCGATCCTGATGTCCGCTTTCCTCGCCGAGCGCACGCGGCGGCTCAAGTTCGGAGCCATGTTCAACGTCCTGCCGCAGTGGCACCCGTTGCGTTTCGCGGAAGACTTCGCGCTGGCCGATGTCATGACGGGTGGCCGCATGATTTCTGGCATTGGTCGCGGCACCGTGCCGCGCGAGGCCGAGCCGCTCGGGACGCGCGTCGGTTGGAACGGCGATCCAGATGACACGTACAACCGCGAAGTCTTCGAAGAGCAGGTCGAGATCATCAAGCGCGCCTGGCACGACGAGACCTTTTCTTTCGACGGCAAGCATTACCAGCTGCCGCCCCAGAGGATCGACGATCGCGGCCGCGGCGTGCAGTCGCTGACGCTGATCCCCAAACCGCTGAACGTGCCCGTCGACATCTGGCAGCCGGTGACGAGTCGGCCGACGGCGGAGTACGTCGCGCGCGAGCGCCACAAGGCGGTCTTCTGGTACCAGAACCGCGCCATGCTGAAGCGCAACTGGCGCAAGTACGCCGAGCTGGTGGAGCAGTACCACGGCGTGCGGCTGCGCGCGGGGGAGGACCGCCAGGCGGTGCTGAACGTGGTGCTGGCCGATACGCACGAGCAGGCCATCGGGCGCGCGCGGCCCGGACACGACGAGTTCTGGCGGTTCCTCGGCCCGTACGGCTGGAGCAAGGCCTACGCCGACGAGAACGGCAAACCCTGGGTGTATGGCCGCATCCCGAGCCTTTCCGAGTCCATTGATCAGGGCGCCTGGCTGGTCGGCACGGCTGATGAAGTGGGCGAAGACATCGCCAACCTGCAACGCGACCTGGGACTGGAGTACGTCTCGATCTTTCCCCACTTCCCGGGCATGCTCCGCGAGCAGGCCGTCGAGCAGCTCGAGCGCTTCGCGCGAGACGTCATGCCGCGCCTCCCCGGCAACGCGCGCGAGCCCGTGGCCGGTCGCGCATGACCGACGTCGACCTGCTCATCCTGGGCGGCACCCTCGTCACCGCACGATCGGACGGCCGGGTCGTGACCGACGGCGGCATCGCGATTGCCAACGGCTCGATCCTCGAGCTCGGTGAGCGTCACACCATTCAGACGCAATTCAGCGCACGCCGCACGCTCGCCGCCGACGGCATGCTGATCTTCCCCGGCCTCGTCGACACCCACACCCACCTGTACCAGATGCTGCTCAAAGGGCTCGGCGATGACCTGCCGCTGATGGAGTGGATCGACGCCTGCACGCAACCGAGCATCCCGCACCTGACGCCGCGCATGTGCTACGTCGCCGCCGCGCTGGGGTGCATCGAATCGCTGCGATCGGGCTGCACCACGATTTTCGATTACACGGTGCATCACTCCGACACACAGGCCTACGACGCGATCCTGCAGGCCTTTGACGACGTGGGCATCCAGGGCTTCCTTGGTCGCGGGCTACGCGACCGTCCGGCCGAGACGCAGCGCACGTCGGCGCCAGGCATCGACGCGCAGCTAGCCGATTGCGCGCGGCTCGTCGACAGCTACGGCGCGCGGCGAATCTGGCTCGCGCCGGGGGCGACCTGGGCGCTCGAGGAGGAGAGCCTGCGCGCGACGCGTCGGTTCGCCACCGAACGCGGCCTGCGCCTGAGCCTGCACACCGACGAAGTTACCTTCGACAGTGACGAGAGCCTGCGCCGTTTTGGGCAGCGCACGGTGCCGTTCCTCGAGCGCATCGGTTTCCTGGGTGCGGACGTACTGCACGCGCACTGCGTGCAACTGACCGACGCGGAGTGCCAGATTCTCGCGCGGCACGGCGCCTGCGTTTCGTACAACCCGGTCAGCAACATGTACCTGGGCAGCGGCGTGCCGCCGATTCCGCGCCTGCTCGACCTCGGCGTGACGGTCAGCCTCGGCGCCGACGGCGCCGCGAGCAACAACAGCCAGGACATGCTCGAAGCGCTGAAAGTCGGCGCCTTGTTGCCGAAGGTGGCCTGGCGTGACCCGGCGGTGTTCACCGCCGCCGACGCCATCCGGCTGGCGACCAGTGGCGGCGCGGCGGCGCTGGGCTGCGACGACTTCGGCACCCTGGAAGCGGGCAAGCGCGCCGACCTGTTCATCTTCGATCCGCTCCACGCCAAGTCGACGCCGGTCCATGATCCCGTCTCGACGCTGGTGTATTCGAGTGGCGAGGTCAACGTGCGGTCCGTGATCGTCGGCGGACGTCTGGTGCTGGACGATCGGCGCATTGTCGGCGTGGACGAGGAAGCGATCTTGCGCGAGGCGCAGAGGCTGGCCGAGCAGCTGGCGGTGGTCGCCGGCACGCGTCGACGGCTGAGCGGCCGCTGGATGCGCGAGCGAGCAAGGATCAAGGGAGCCCTGGTCGAAGCATGACGACGAGAGAGTCCTCCGAACGAGCGGAGTGGATCAATCCGCCGGGCGTGTACGCGCCCGTGCCGCACTATTCGCAGGTCGCCCGCGCGGGCCAGACGCTGTACATCTCGGGCCAGCTCGGCCTGGACGCCAGCGGTCAGTTGATCGGCGAAGGTGACGCGCGGGCCCAGGCACGCCAGGCGTGGCAGAACCTGATCGGCATCCTGGCCCACTTTGGCGCCACGCCGCGGCAGCTGGTGAAAACGACCACCTTCATCACGCACTGGGCGTACCGTCCGCTGGTGGGCGAGGCGCGCGACGAGATCTTTCCCGAGCCGCCGTATCCGCCGAGCACGCTGGTGGTGGTCCAGGGCCTTGCCGAACCGCGGTTTCTGGTGGAAATTGAAGCTATAGCTGTTTTGTGACACCCGCGAGACGCTTTTTCAGCGCCACGAGACGCTTCCTTTTATCCGTGTGACGGTTGGCGTGACGCTTCGCGATTACGCTAAGCCGAAAAGGAAGGCGCGAGCGCGGTAGGCGGACGAGCAATGCGGAGACAGCGGCAACTGGAAAGCGATGCAACGAGCGAAGTTGGCGGTTGACGAGCGAGGGCGGTCGCGCGCGAAGAGGCGCCCCGCCCCGCCAGCCCGCGCCCGGCGGCGATGCTCGCCGCTGCGGTCTCCGACAGGCGTTCGCCTCGCGCCGCGTTCGCGCAGCGCCGAGTGACATGCGAGCACCGGCGGCGGCGACGGTCTGCATGGCTCTCACCCTGGTCGGCGCGGCGTGTGCGCCGGCGCCAGCGCGTGCGCCCGGCGCGACGGCCACGAGCACGCCGCCGCCCCTCGCCACCCGCGCGGCCGCCAGCGGCGCTCTCGTGGCGCCACCGGCGGCGCGCCTGACGCCGACATCGCTGGTCGTCCAGGCGACACCCGCCGCGCGGGTGCCACCCGCGACCTCGCTTCCCTCACCGACGCTCGCGGCGACTCCGACCCAGACGCCCGAAGCCACCGCCGAGTCCGTCGAGGCACCGGCCCTCGACGGACTGCTCGAGGGCCTGCTGCCCGATGGCGATCCGACCTACGGCCTGGTGCTCGAGGACCTCGGCAGCGGCGCGCGCACCGCTGTCAACGACGATCGGCCATTTCCGTCGGCGAGCCTGTACAAGCTCGGCGTGGCCTGGCTTGCGCTGCGCGAGGTCGACGCTGGCACCCTGAGCCTCGACGACCCGCTGCCCATCGAGGACGAGGACACCGTCGAGCCCGAGCCGCGCGGCGGATTCAAAGCCGCCGACACGCCGACGGTGCACGAGGCGCTCGAGGCCATGCTGTCGGTCAGCAGCAATGCCGCCGCCCACGCGTTCCTGCGCGTGCTCGGGCGCGGCACGGTCAACCAGGAGATGGACCGCATCGGACTGACTCAGATGCGCGTCCCCGACGACGACGACAGCGAGGCGGTCACCTCCGCGGCGGACATCGCGCATTTGCTGCGCCTGGTGCTGACCTCGCCCGAGCTGAGCGTCAGCGCCAAGGAGGTCCTGGCGCAGGGCATGTCGAAGATCGCGCCGCCAGATGCGTTGCGCGAGACGCTGCCGGACTCGGTGGCGATTCTCGACAAGACCGGCAACCTGGACGATTCGAGCAATGTCGGCGCCCTGCTGCAGACCTCGCGTGGCACGGCGATCGTGGTGGTGGTCGACAGCGGCGTGAACCCTGGCGCGGCGCGCGCGGTCATCGCCCAGATGGGCCAGATCGCGTACCACACGCTGCTCGAGTGACGCGGCATCCGGTCGGCAAAGGCCGCAGACGCGCACCAGCGCCGCGCCTGACGACGTTCAGGACGCGCGGTGGACCAGGCCCGGCGGCAGCGCCGCGAGCCAGCCGAGCTCGAGCACGCCCCACAGCCCGATCAGGATCGCCTCGGCCGCGTCGTGACGCAGCGAGGTCGGCCGGCGCGCCGCCGACCAGGCGATGACCCGCCGCGCGAGCTCGTCGGCCGTGCGCTTGGCCAGCTCGCCGCTGCGTTGCTCGCGCGGATACAGGAACGCGCGGCGCCAGGTCTCGGCGCTTAGCCACTGGACCTCCACGCCGCGCGCGGCGGCCTCGTCGGCCCAGGCGCCGGCCAGCGCGCCGCCGCCTTCGACCACCAGGTGCGAGACGCCGTCCAGGAGCGCGGGCACGCCACGCCGCAAGCTCGACGGCGCGCCAAAATGCTGCGAGCGGTACCAGCGCAGCCGGCCGTCGGCGCCGTAGAGCGCCAGGCCGGTTCGCAGCCCGAGGTCCACCGCCAGCAGCCTGCGCTCGAGCAGGCTCGCCGCCTCGCAGGGCGCCAGCGGCGCGGACGGCCTGGCCGAGGCGGCAGGCTCGGGCAAATTCGGCGCGATTGGCGTGGACTGCTCCGTCGCGTGGACTGCTCCGTCGCGTGCCGCGCTACCAGTTCGGCGTCGCGTCAGGCGGTGGTGGTGGCAGCGCCACGCTCGCCGGGTGGATGATGTAGGCGGTGCCGCCAGAGCCGCGCAGCCAGACGCGCTCGAATTGCGCGCGATCGTACGCGTGGCGCACCGTGGCGTCGGACAGTGACGCGGGGTCATTCACGATCGGGTTGCCGGCGGCGTCGAAGCCGACGACCACCACCAGGTGACCGTTGGTGCCGCCCGAAAACAGGAACCCATCGAGCTCGCCCGGGCGGCTGGCGATCGAGGTCACGACCGGAATTCCGGCGCGCACGAATTGCTCGGCTTCGGCCAGCGAACGCAGCTGCGTGACGAAGGTGTCCAGGCCGAAGCGCGCGGCGTAGGCGGCGTTGAAGGGCCAGTTGCCGGTGCCGCGATACGCCGCGTCGTAGGTGGCGCGCGCGGCGAAGTCGACGCTCGGGTCGGCGTAGCGCGGGTCGACCCACGCCAGGTCGTCGGCGTTGGGTCCGCGGCCCCAGAACTCGACGACCATTTCGGTCGACGTCGGGCTGCACCACGCCTCGCCGCCGCCGCCCCACTGAGGGTACTGATGAGCGTGGATTTCCTGCGACAGCGGCGGCACGCCGAGCTCGACCGGATCGCTGCTCAGCGGAGTTGAGGTGGGCTGAGCGGCGGAGTAGGCGTAGTCGGCCGTTTCGGCGCCGAGGGTGTGCACCCCTGGCGAAGGATCGTCAGCCGAGGCGCGCTGCAAACGCACGCGCAAGCTGTAGCTGACGAAGGGGTCAGCGCGGGCGTAGAGCGTGTCGGTGGCTACTCGACCGAGCGCGTCCGCCTGACCGGGGACCGAGGTACGCTGGGCGCGCTGATCGTCGTCGGCCCAGATGCCGAGCGTGTACCAGTCGCTCGTGTCGCCGGCGGCCGTCGTGACCTGGGCCTCGACCGTGACGCGACCGGCCGCCGGCGTGTCGGCGTTCCAGGATGCGACCAGTCGGCTAAAGCTGCTCCGCGGCTGGACGCTGGGCGCGGCCCAGGTGCCGCTGAGTGCCCCGGGCGCGAGCACGATGCGGTCGCCATCCGGCAGGGTCGAGTTGAACGCGCCGCCGCCGAAGTCCGTCGCGGAATCGAAGCGCGTGAACTGGATGGCCGCTGGCGCCGCCGCATCTGCCGCGGCCGGCGCGGAGAAGAGCAGCAGCACGGCGAGCACGACGAGCAGGCGCGCGATCGAGGCCAACACCGGGTTGGCGACAGTCTACGCAAGGCTTGGTGCGCGACCGCGGCCGAACGCGTCCCAACCGCCCGGGTACGCTAGCCGGAATGACCGACGTCACCAGCAAAGTTGCCGAACAGATCGAGTTCCTGCGCGGACTGCGCCAGATTCGCCAGCTCAAACCCGAGCCGATTCCCGCCGACGCACTCCGCGACATCCTCGAGGTGGCACGCTGGACGGGCAGCGCGCGCAACATCCAGCCCTGGGAGCTGATTGTGATTCACGATCGGGCCACGCTCCAGAAGCTCGGGACGATCCCGGATGGCCGCGGACCACACCTGGTCAACGCCGGCGCCGGCATTGCCCTGGTCATGTCTGGTGACCTGGAGCACCCTGACTTCGACACCTACGACGAGGGACGTCTCAGCGAGCGGATCATGCTGGCCGCCGAGGCGCACGAACTTGGTTCGGCCATTGGTTGGTTCAAGGGTGGCGCCTCGGACGAGGCCAAGCGCATCCTCGGCGTGCCCTCCGTACGGTTGCTGCGCACAATCATGTCGATTGGCGTCGTCGACGCCGAGGGGTACGACAAGCGACAGCGCCCCGCGCAGCCGCGCAAGTCGCTCGCCGACATCGTCCACCAGGAACGCTGGTAAAGCCCTCGCGTCAGGCGCATGCGCTCGACGGGGCGAACCTGCTCCCAGGCAGACTGCCGGTGACCGCGGCGATCGCCCCTCCGTTTCAGTACGCCGCAACAGACGTACTGAAAAGAACATGAGAGTGCGTCAGATTACGCGTCTGTCCTCCAGGGCTCTTTCCGGCAGCCGGGGCGATCGTAGTGGTGGAACTCGCCTCTGGTGTTGATGGCGATGCGCACTGACACTTCGCTGCCGACCGGTTCCAGGTGGTGGTTGCGGAGTTTGGGGCACAACACAAAATCGCCGGCTCTGGCGCGGACCGGCTCCGACTCGCCTTCGATGTGCCAGTTGATCTCGCCGCGCATCAGCACCCACCACTCGTCGTGCTCGTGATAGTGGGTGTCGTTCGGCGTGCCGGGCGGGTGGAAGATGACAAACGCCTGGACGTCGTCGCTGAGGATCAGCGGCGCCGACCAGGGACCATCCTGGGCCGGGTGGCTGGCCAGGAGGTCGTCGAGGCGGGCGTGTAAGGTGGTCGCATCGAGGATGGAGACTTGAACGGCCATGGCGCTGGCGAGTGTAAACCCGCCGACGCGCCGCGTGGCCGCGTCATTCAGGCCGACAACCTCGACGTGCTCCACGGACTGCCGGGCGGCAGCGTCGATCTGATCTACGTCGACCCACCGTTCAACACCGGCAAGCGGCAGACGCTCGATGCGTTGAAAACGGTGCGCGACGCCCAGAACGGCGACCGGACGGGTTTTCAGGGACAGCGCTATCGGACCGTCCACCTGGGCTCGCAGAAGACATTCGACGACCTGTTCGACGACTATCTCCTGTTTCTCGAGCCGCGCCTCACGGAATTCCGACGCATTTTGACCCCGGCAGGAAGTCTGTACGTTCACCTCGATGCCCGCGAGGTCCACTACGTGAAAGTCCTGCTGGATGCCATCTTTGGCCGCGAGTGTTTTCTCAACGAGATCGTGTGGGCCTACGACTATGGCGGACGCCCGCGGCGCCGCTGGCCGCCCAAGCACGACAGCATCCTGCTGTACGTCCGCGACTCCAGGCGCTACTACTTCGATGCGGAGGCGGCCGAACGCATTCCCTACATGGCGCCCGGACTCGTGGGCGCTGATAAGGCCGCCCGCGGCAAGCGCCTCACCGACACCTGGTGGTCGACCATCGTGCCGACCAACTCGCGCGAGCGCACCGGCTACCCGACGCAGAAGCCGCTGGCGGTGCTGCGGCGTATCGTGCGCACTTCATGCCCGCCGGGCGGACTCGTCGCCGACTTCTTTGCGGGCAGCGGCACCACGGGCGCCGCGGCGCATGAGAGCGGCCGCCGCTTCCTGCTTGTCGACAACAATCCGGAGGCGGTGCAGATCATGCGCACCCGATTCTCGGGCCAAGGCGTGGAGTTCGCCACGGTCGATTGATTCCAACAACAAACGCTACGTTGCGCCGTTGGATTGGAGGACGCGCCAGACCTTCTCGGGCGTGGTCGGCATATCGAGGTGGGTAATGCCCAGATGCGACAGCGCGTCCACCACCGCGTTGACGAGGGCCGGGGTTGAGCCGATGGTGCCGGCCTCGCCGATGCCCTTGGCCCCCAGCGGATTGCGGGGTGTCGGGGTGACCGTGCGGTCCAGCTCGAATTCTGGAAAGTCGGCGGCGCGCGGCAAGGCGTAGTCGCCCAGCGTGCTGGTGGTCGGCTGGCCCGTGTCGTCGTACAGCACTTCCTCGAACAGCGCCTGACCGACGCCCTGGGCGATGCCGCCGTGCCGCTGGCCGTCGACCATCATCGGGTTCAGCACCCGACCGCAGTCGTCCACGGCCAGATAGCGGACGAGTCGCACCTTGCCGGTTTCGCGATCGACCTCCACCACGGCCAGGTGCATGCCGAACGGAAATGTCTCGGCCTCGGGTTTGAAGAAGCGATTGGCCTCCAGGCCTGGCTCATCGCCTTCGGGTACCTCGCCGTTGTAGGCGCGCGCCGCCAGCGCGCCGAGCGTGGTGGATCGGTCGGGCACACCGCGCACGCTGATGCGGCCCTGTTCGATCTGCACGTCCTCCGGGGCGGCTTCGAGCGCGTCGGCGGCCAGGCGGATGACCTTGTCGCGCACGCGTTCGGAGGCGCCCAGCACCGCGCTGCCGCCAACGGCCGCCGAGCGACTGCCGAACGTACCGACACCGGTCGGCACTCGCGCGGTGTCGTTGAAGAGCACGCGAATGTCGTCCAGCGGCACGCCGAGCTGGTCGGCGACAATCTGGCGGAATGGGGTCACATGGCCCTGACCGTGGGGCGACGTGCCGGCCAGCAGGGTGACCTTGCCGGACTTTTCGACGCGCACCGTCGCGCTCTCCCACGGGCCGAACGCGCAGATCTCCAGGTAGCCCGAGATGCCGATGCCGATGAGCGGCTTGCTCGGGTCGTTTCGCCAGGCGATCTGTTTGCGGCGCAGGTCGGCGTAGCCGGCCATGTCCAGCACGCGGTCAAGCGCCGGGGCGTAGTCACCGGTGTCGTAGGAGGTGCCCATCGGGGTCGTGTAGGGGAACTCCTCGGCGCGGAGAAAGTTCTTGCGGCGCACATCGGCCGGGTCGAGCTTCAGCTCATCCGCGACGACATCGACGATGCGTTCGACCAGGTAGGTCGCTTCCGGTCGGCCCGCGCCGCGGTAGGCGCCCACGGGTGTCTTGCTGGTGTAGACGCCGTCGAGGGTGAACTCGATATTCGGCGTGCGATACGGGCCGGGCAGGACCACCGGGGTGAGCGGTGCAATGCCGGGCGTATTCAGGTTGTAGCGGCCGCCGAGGTCGGCAATCGCACGCACCTTCAGTCCGACGATCTCGCCGTCGGACTTGACCGCCGCCTCGACGTAGTCGATCTGGCCGCGGCCGTGGACCATGTTCAGAAAATTCTCGCGCCGCTCTTCGACCCAGCGCACCGGCCGCCGCAGTCGCATCGCCAGCAGCCCGGTCAGGACGTCCTCGGCGGTGAAGTCGATCTTTGCGCCGAAGCCGCCGCCCACGTCCGGGGCGATGACGCGGACGTTCGTCTCGGGCAGGTCGAGGATGCCGGCGAGCATAGACCTGAAGCTGTGCGGGAACTGGGTGCTCGCCCAGAACGTCAGCTCGCCAGTGCCCGCGTCGAAGGTGGCCGCCGCGCCGCGGGTTTCCATGGGGACGGGCAGCACGCGGGGATTCTCGAAGCGACCGGTGACGATTCGTACGTCCGGGCGCTTGAAGGCTTCTTCGACGTCGCCACCGCTTTTGACCATCCGGTGGGCCAGGTTGGTGCCGAGCTCTTCGTACAGGAGCGGCGCGCCCGGCTCGAGGGCCGCCTCCGGGTCGGCGACCGCCGGCAGGGGTTCGTAGTCGATCTCGATGGCGTCGATGGCGTCCTGCGCTTCGGCGCGCGAGGTGGCCACCACGCCGACGAAGGGCTCGCCGACGAAGCGCACCTTGTCGCGGGCGAGGATCTTGTTGGGCGGTGGATTGTCCACTTCGAACGCCGGCCAGTCTTTCGGCAAGTCGACGGGCAGGACCGCGTCGACTTCGGCGGCCGTGAGCACGGCGAGCACGCCCGGCATGCCGCGCGGTGTCGAAACGTCAATGTTCTTGATGCGAGCATGCGCATGCGGGCTGCGACCGAAGACGAGGTGCACGACGCCCCCGAGGGCGAGGTCTTCCAGGTACGCGCCGCTGCCGGAGACCAGGCGCGGGTCCTCGCCACGCTTGATCGGCAGGCCGAGCATGTTCGGGGTGACCACCATGCGGCCCACTGTACCTTAGAGGCGGTCAGGGATCGATCAGCAGCCCTGCCAGCAGCGCCACGCGCCTGGGAAAGCTCTCGGTGTCGACGTGTTCGTGCGCCGCGTGGGCGCCCTCGCCCTCGGGACCGAGCCCGTCCAGCGTGGGCACTCCCATGGCGGCCGTGAAGTTGCCGTCGGAGCCGCCGCCGGTGCTGCCCTCGCGCAGCTCGACGCCCATGGCGGCCGCGTTGCGACGCGCCTGCTCGAACAGTGCGCCCATGGCGGCCGAGCGTTCCATCGGCGGTCGATTCAGGCCGCCGTCGATCGCCAGCGCCGCGCCCGGCAGGTGCGGCTTCAGGCCGCGGATGGCTGCCTCGATGCGAGCGGCTTCGGCGCGGGTCTCGACGCGGATGTCGACCTGCGCCTCGGCTTCGGCGGCCACGACGTTCGGGCGAGTGCCACCGTGCACGACGCCGACGTTGACCGTCGTACCGACGGCGTAGTCGTTCAGCGCGTGCAGCGCCAGGACCTGGTGCGCCAGCTCACCCGTGGCGCTGATGCCCTTTTGCGGCTCGACCCCGGCGTGCGCCGCCCGCCCGGTGATGCGCACGAGGAAATCGCCGGTGCCTTTGCGCGCGGTCTTGAGCGTACCGCCGGGCAGCGGCGACTCGAGCACGTAGGCGACGGCGGCGCCGTCAGCGGTTCTTTCGATGAGCGCGCGCGACGTCGGGCTGCCGACTTCCTCGTCGGAGGTGAACAGCACCTTCAGCGGACGCGCCGGTCGCAGCCCATGGGTGCGCAGCGCGTGGAGGGCGAAATACAGCACGACGATCCCGCCCTTCATGTCGAAACAGCCGGGTCCACGAGCCACACCTTCGGCGTCGACGCTGAACGGAATGCGCTGGAGCGTGCCCAGCGACCAGACCGTGTCGTAGTGGCACAGAGCCACCGCGTGCTGTGTTGAAGCCTGGCCGTCGACTGTCAGTCGAAGATGCGCGCCGCGCGCCGGGTCCTGTGGTTCGATGCGTTCCAGCGGGCCAAGCTCGCCGAACAACGCCTCGAGACGCCGCGCAAAGCGGTCCAGCGACGGCGCGTCGTCAGAAGGCGACTCGATGGATACCAGCTCACCGAGCAGGTCCACCATCTCCTGACGGCGCGGCTCCAGCTCCGTCCGGAGTGTCGCGGTCAGCTCGGCGCCGTTCACGCGTGCGTCGCTGCCAGCCGGCGCTCACCTTCCAGGACCAGCTCGCGCACGGCGCGGGCACGAATGCGCTCGAGATTGGCATCGAAGCCCAGCCCTGGTCGGTTTCGCGGCACCTCGATAGCGCCCGAGTGCGCTCGAATTGGCGGATCGACGATGTCCTCGCGATAGGCGCGGTCCGAGCCCGAGACGTCGCCGGGCAGCGTGAATCCAGGCAGGCTCGAGATCGCCACGTTCGCCGCCCTGCCGACGCCGAACTCGTGCATGCCGCCGCACCACACGGGAACGTCGCGGCTCGAGCACAGGTCGTGTACACGGCGAGCTTCGCTCAAGCCACCCAGTCGGCTGACCTTGATGTTGATAATGCGGCAACTGCCCTGGTCGAGCGCCTTGCGCGCGTCGTGCACCGAGTGGATGCTCTCATCGAGGCAGATGGGCGTGGTCAACTGGGCCTGCAAGCGGGCGTGATCGACGATGTCGTCGTCGGCCAGCGGCTGCTCGATCATCATCAGGTTCAGGTCGTCGAGCGCGCGCAGCGCCTGCACGTCGGTGGGGTTGTCGAGCGAGTAGGCCGAGTTGGCGTCGGCCATGAGCAAGATGTCCGGCCACCGCTCGCGGACCGCGCGCAGGTAGGCCAGGTCGCGGCCTGGGCCAATCTTCATCTTGATGCGCCGATAGCCCTGGTCCAGAAAGCGCTCGACCTGCTCGAGCAGGCTGGCGACCGTCGGCTCGATGCCCAGACTCACCCCCGAGTGGATCTCCGCGCGTGTGCCGCCAAGAAAGTCGGCGATGGACTGGCCGCGTGCCCGAGAAAAAAGGTCCCAACACGCCATTTCGAGACCCGCCTTGGCGAAGTTGTTGCCGCGCACTTTCGCCCAGGAGGCGGCCGCCTCGTCCGGATGGTCCCAGCTCACGCCGAGCAGCTCGGGAATCAGAAAGTCGCGGAGTATGTGCCACGACGATTCGGTGGTCTCCGAGCAGTAGTACGGATCGGCGGCGCTGGCGCATTCACCCCAA
Organism: Chloroflexota bacterium; assembly: GCA_019247515.1. Classification (GTDB taxonomy): domain Bacteria; phylum Chloroflexota; class UBA6077; order UBA6077; family CF-72; genus CF-72. Next base: position 34,466 of record JAFAOS010000531.1, read on the forward strand.
CCTTCGGCGCCGGCCTCGTCGCGTGCCCGCAGCAGGATGTGGTCCAGGTGGTCCTTGGTGTGGCTGGACGTGGTGAAGGGACGAATCAACGGCAGCCGAACCAGGTACAGCTCGACGGATCGGAGGATGTGCGTCATGGGCGGCGCTCCAGCACGTATTTCGGATGGGATGGATCCTGTCGAGTGAAACCGACGGCCACGTACCCGCTGGCGAAGGCGGCTTGAAATGCCTGGCGCACGGCGCTCTGCCAATCGCGCGCTGCGCTCGGACGTCCGCTGGCTTTCACCCTGGAGAGGTTGGGTGGGATCTCGATGTGCAGATGGTCGGCGTCGCCTCGAATCGCACGCACGTCGCGAACCTCGTGTCCGTGCACCTCGATGAGCTCGGTTGCGTCTGGCCAGGGCGCCGTGCGACCACCTGGCTCGCCGTGGGTCGACCACTCGGCAACCAGCCGGTCGGTGGCCATTCCCACGTTGAGCGCGTCGGTACGCGAGCCGTACATGTCCTGCTCGTAGATGCGACTGGTCGCGCCGAGGACGCCGAGGTTGAACGCGGCATTGCTGGCTTGCAGAGGATCGAAGGCCCACGCGATCGTGTCGAGGCCCATTTCACGCGCGCGGCGGCGCTGCTCGAGCTTCAGCATGCGGCCGACACCGGTGCTTTGCTGCGCGGGGTGGACGCCCGTCAGCTGCGACCACAGGATGAGCTGGTCGTTCAGCTTGCCGAGAAAGGCGAACGCAAAGCCGACGAGCCGCGCATCCGCGTCGAAGGCGCCCAGGATCAGGCCGCCCACGCGCTGGACCGCGGCCATCGTCGCCACGGGTACGACGTAGCCGTCCTCGGTGATGCCCCAGGCCTTCCGCTGCAGCTCTTGACAGGCATGCAGCTCGTCGACGCCGCGGACATCTCGGACGGTGACATTCGCACGCGTCGGCGCGGCCCGCGTCATGTCCCGCAGCATAAGGCATCGCCCGTGAGGGCGATACGTCGCGTAACGCGTAGACTCTGCCTGTGATCTTCGGCACCAGCGTGTCGAAGTGGTTGGTGCTCGCCGCCCTGGTGGCTTTGCTGTGGGTGGCGCGTGGCGTCCTGCCACCTTTCATCGTCGCGGCCATCCTCGCCTATGTGCTCAGCCCGCTGGTCGACGAGATCGCAGAGCGGACGGGGGTGCACCGCCGGGCGGCCGCCGTCGGCGTGTTCGTCGTGGTACTGATTGTGTTCGGCATCGTGCTCATGCTCGCGGGCGCGCGGTTGAACTCGGAGGTCCGCGACCTCGAACGTGAGAGTCCGAGCATCGTCCAGTCAGTCGTGGAGAAGCTGACCGGCGGTCAGGACCTCGACCTCCTGGGCCAGAACATGAGCTCGCGCGAGCTGGGCCGCCGCATCGAAACCGCCGCCCAGCAGGAGCTCGGCACCCCGTCTCAGGCGATCCAGGCCATCTCAGCCGGGTTCTCGCTGCTGTTTGGAGTACTCCTGGTCTTCCTGAGTCTGGCCTACATGCTGATCGACGGCCCGAACTTCTTCCGCTACGTCTTGCGGTTCGTGCCAACCGAGCACCGCGCGCACGTCGAATACCTGGCCATTGAGATCCACCACGTGCTGGGCCGCTACCTGCGCGGGCAGCTGGCGCTGATCGCGCTCATGTCGACGGTGACGTTCCTGATCCTCGAGTACGTCTTCCATCTGCCGTACTCGCTGTGGATTGGCATCCTGACCGGGATCCTTGAGATCATCCCGGTGGTCGGGCCGATCACCGCTGGCGCGATCGCGGCCACCATTGGCTTTTCGCAGGGCGGCGCGAGCCAGGCGGCGGCGATCGCGATCGTGTACTTCGTGTTGCGCCAGGTGGAGGATCAGCTGGTCATGCCGATCGTGGTGGGGCGCGCCGTCCATATCCACCCGCTGGTGACGATCTTCGCCGTGCTGGTCGGCGAGAAGATCGCGGGCGTGCTCGGCATGATACTGGCGGTGCCCATCGCGGCGACCGTCAAAGTCGTCCTCGACTACGCCTACCCGCCCGGCAGACCCGCGGCGCGCATCGAGCTACCCCGGGAGGCCGCCCCGACCGAGCGGCTACCCGAAGTGGTGACCCATTAGTCAGAGGAGCCGTCGAGAGCGGGCAGCGCCACGTGGAACGTGGTGCCGCGCCCATTGCCGCTGCTCTCGGCCCAGATCTGGCCGGCGTGGGCCAGCACCAGGTGCTTGGCAATAGCCAGCCCCAGCCCGGTGCCCGTGCCCGCCGCGCGCGACGGATCCGTCTTGTAGAAGCGTTCGAAGACGCGCGACAGATGCTGGGGCTCGATCCCCACCCCCGTATCGGAGACCCAGAGCTCCACGCGATCGCCCTTGCGCCGCGCGCCCGTCTCGATTCGGCCGCCGGACGGCGTGAACTTGACCGCGTTGCCGAGGAGGTTCGAGAGGACCTGGCCGATGCGCCGGGAATCGGCGGAGACCCACAGGTCATCGTGGTCGGGCAGGACCACGTCGAGCTCGAGGTCGGCCTGATTGGCGGTCGGCGTGGCCCGCGACGCGGCTTCTCGAACCAGCTCGTCGGCGCGGCATGGCGCCAGGCACAGGTCGAGGCGACCCGCCTCGGCGCGGGCCAGGTCCAGCAGCTCGGTGACCATCTGCGCCAGGCCATCGACCTCCACGTGCATGCGATGCAGAAACTGCGGACCTTCGATCGGATCGTCGATGGCGCCCTGTTCCAGCGTCTCCACCAGCGCTTTGAGCGCGGCGACCGGCGTGCGCAGCTCGTGCGAGACATTGGCGACGAAGTCGCGGCGCGCCACCTCTGATCGCCGCAGGTCGGAGATGTCCTGGAGGACGACCAGTCGGCGATGCTCCGGTAACGGGGTGGCCACGGCCTGGATCCAGCGCCGCTCGCCGCCATCGTTGCCGTAGAACTCGATCAGCCGCATCCTGGTCTCCGAATCGGAAACGGAGCGAGCCAGATCGACAAGCTCGGCGTCACGCGTGACTTCCGCCAGGCTGCGGCCCACCAGCGCTCGGCTCCAGACGCGTTCGGCGGCCGGATTGCTGAGCACGATGCGCTGATCGGAATCGAGCACCAGCACCCCATCCGCCATGTGCTCGAACAGCGCGGACATCTCGGCGCGTTCCTGCTCGAGCTCGTCCACGGTGCGCCGCAGACGAGCGTGGGTGACGTGGAGGCCGTACAGCAGGGGCGCCATTTCAGTCGGCGCCTGCTGGACCAGCTCATGGAGACTCTGGCCGCCGATGGCGTCCTGCTCGATCGAACGCACCAGCCCGCGCATGGGGCGGACGAGACGCTCGCCAGCGGCCTCGACCGCGACGCCAGCCAACAGCAGCCCCGCGGCACCCACGATCGCGGCCACCGGGACATAGCTCTCCCAGCGATCGACCGGCACGAACGCGAGGCTGGCCAGCAGCATGGCCAGGCCCGTGCCCCCGACCAGCAGGACGGTGAGCCAGGCGAGACGCCGGGTCATCAGCTGTCTGGACTGTAACCCACTGGACGCGCCCCGGAAGGAGACGTAGGATGCGCCAGCGGCAAGATCGATGGAGGACCTGTCGGGCGACCGCATCCTGGTTGTTGACGACGACGACAACATTCGCCAGATCGTCCAGCTGTGCTTGTCGGACGAGGGCTACCGCGTCCGCGATGCGCCCAACGGCGAGGCGGCGCTCGAGATGCTCGGCAACTTCGACCCCGAACTGATCCTGCTCGACCTGCGCATGCCGGTCATGAATGGCTGGGAGTTCGCGCGGCGCTACCGCACGCGACCCGGCCCGCACGCGCCGATCGTCGCCTTCGTCGCGGCGTTGAACGCGAAGGAAGAATGTGCTGGCCTCGAAACCGTGGCAATTTTGAGCAAGCCGTTCGACCTGGACGACCTGCTCGCCGCGGTGCGGGCGCAGTTGCCGCTCGTCAGGTGAGGTGGCGGTCCAGCAAAACGATCCCAACGAGCTTCTCGAAGTATTCACGCCCAGCGGCCAACCGACGGGTCGCGCCAGGCCGCGCGCCGCCATCCACCTGGACGGTGACTGGCACCTCGCCTTTCACTGCTGGATCGTGCGCGACGGCGGGCGCCAGGTCGTGCTGCAGCGCCGCTCGCTGCGCAAGGACACCTTTGCCGGGCTGTGGGATGCGGCGGCGGCCGGCCACTGGCGCTTCGGAGAGTCCGCGGCCGAGGCGGCTCGGGAAATCGAGGAGGAGCTCGGCTTGCGCGTGCCGTTCGCCGCGCTCACCTTTCGAACGCGCGAGCGCAGCGCGCGCCAGTTTCCGAACGGGTTGATCGACCGCGAGCTGCACGACGTGTACGTCCTCGAGGACGATCGACCGCTCACCGAGTATCGGCCGGACCCGGCAGAGGTCATTGGCGTGGCCGCCTTCCCGTCAGAGGGGCTGCTCGCGCTTCACGAGGGAATAGTTGAAGGCGTTCAGGCGTTGGAAAGTGTGTCGGTCGCGCCGAGTGGATCGGTCGAAGTGACGACGGTCCGGGTGAGCCGCGACGACCTGGTCCCGTACAGCACTGGCCGTCTGCGGCGGACGCTTGGGACCGCATTCTGACTACAATTTGGACTGCCATGGCTGAAAGCAACAAGAACCAGACGGCTGCCGAGCGCGCTCGCATCAAGGAAGCGCTTGGCGCCCAGGTCACCGATCACGTGTGCGCGTCGCCGAGCTGCCCCAACCCGGGCGAGCGCATCGTCCAGAAGGAGCTCTACCCCGTCGTCACCCTCTCCCCGCGCCGCCGCACGGTCTTCTATCACAAGGCCTGCGGGCCCAAGCTGAGCTAACGCGGAGTATCAGCTGCCTGGGAACGGCGCCGCGTTCGCCGGGATGTAGGCTTTGAGCACGCGCTCCACGGTCAGCACGTGCGCGCACAGGCGCTCGTGCTGATAGTGATCGCAGTCGCAGCTCAGGCGACCCTCGATCAGCGTGACGGTGTGATCGCTGTTATCCCCCCGCACCACCGCCTCTAGACGAGCCACCTGGACGCGCTCGGGCTCTTCGGCATAGCGGTGTGCCTTGTCGATCATGCCGTGCAGGGACGATTGCATGGTGTGGATAATAGCCCGAGCCTCTACGCGGTCGTCAGCGTGCGCCGCCTCGCTTCAAGCGCTTGCAACAGCTGATCGTACGAATCCGCGAAGGACTTGACGCCCTCGATCTCCAGTTGATGCGTCACCGCTTCCATGTCGATGCCGGCCGCCGCCAGGTCACCCATAGTTTTGTGCGCGGCCTCGATGGCTTCGGGCGTGTCGACCGTGCGACTGATGCGACCGTGGTCCTTCACCGCCTCGAGCGTGGCCGGCGGCATGGTATTGACCGTGTCGGGCCCAACCAGCTCCTCGACATAGCGCACGTCGCGATAGCGCGGATTCTTGGTTGAGGTGCTCGCCCACAACGGGCGCTGAACCCGGGCGCCCTTGTTGACCAGGGCGGTCCACTGGCTGCCGGCGAAGATGGTCTTGAAGCGCTCGTACGCCAGCCGCGCGTTGGCTATGGCCGCCGTACCCAGCAGCATCTCGTACTGGTCGTCCTTGCCGTTGGCGGCGATCTTGTCGGCGAGCAGTTTGTCGACCAGCGTATCGACGCGGCTGACGAAGAAGCTCGCCACCGACATGGGCGCCGGCCGCAGCGAATCGCTTCGGTGCAGGTTCAGGGTTTCACGCTCGCTGAAAAATCGCTCGAGGCCCTTGACGTATGCCCGCGCGACCTGCTCGTACAGCTCGACCGAGAACATCAGCGTCACGTTGACATTGATGCCGTGCGCGATCGATTCCTCGATGGCCGGCACACCTTCGGCGGTGGCCGGAATCTTGATCATCACGTTGGGTCGCGCAACACGCGTGAACAGCTCGGCCGCCTGGGCGATGGTGGCGCGCGTGTCGTTGGCGACGGCGGGCGCGCACTCCAGGCTGACGTAGCCGTCAGCGCCGTCGGTCAGGTTGTAGACCGACCTCAGGATGTCCGCCGCGCCCTGGATGTCCTCGACGGCCAGCGCCCAGTAGATGTCCTCGGCGCTCTTGCCCTGCTCGGCAAGCTTGCGGGCCGGCGCTTCGTACTCGGGCTCGTGGCCCATCGCCTTCTCGAAGATGGTGGGGTTCGACGTGACGCCGGCGACGCGTTCGTTCCAGGCCAGATCGCGGAGCTCGCCCGAGTCGAGCATGCTGCGCGCGATGGTGTCGAGCCAGATGCTCTGACCCTGTCGCAGCAGGGCTTCGGTCGGAAAGCTGTTGGCGGCCTCGATCGCCGCGATCTTGGCCACGCGCCGATGGTGACGCTCCTGGTCGGTGAACTGGGCGCGCAGATAGGCGCGTGCGATCTCGATCGCCAGCTCGGGCCCCGTCACCCGTTCGCCAAGGCACAGCACGTTGCCATCGTCGTGCTCGACACCCTGGTGCGCCGTGTAGGTATCTCCCGCGAAGAACGCGCGCGCGCCGGGCACCTTGCCGGCGGCAATGCACGCGCCCGCGCCTGAGCCGCATACGACGATCGCGCGGTCTACCTCACCACGGACGACGGCGCCAGCCGCCGCCTGCGCATAGTCCGGATAGTCGACCGGCGGCGTGGCGGCATGTGTTCCCAGGTCGACGATCGACAGGTCCGGCTCGGCCGAAAATCGAGAGATCAGCAGCTCTTTGAGCTGAAATCCGGCGTGGTCCGAAGCAATGGCAATTCGCATACGTTCTATGTCTCCGTTGAAGGGTCTCCCCGTTAGCTCCGATCGTCGCCGGCTGCTTTGGAAAAGCTCGCCCGGTCGGCAGTGGGGGAACTCGCGCCGTCGCGCTGGGCCCCACCTTGCAGCAGGTCACGCGCCCGACCGGCGATGTACTCGGGCGTGAAATTCAGGTGTTTGTAAACGTCGGCGATGGGCGCCGAGGCGCCAAATCGATCCAGTCCAATGATCGCGCCGCTCAGCCCCACCCAGCGCTCCCAGCCGAGGGGTGAAGCAGCCTCGATGCTCACGCGTGTGGAGACCGATGGCGGCAGGACCTCGTCGCGATAGCTCCGCGGCTGCGCCTCGAACAGCTCCCACGACGGCATGCTGACCACGCGTGTGCGGTGGCCGTCGGCCTCCAGGAGCTCTCGAGCCGACATCGCCAGCCCGACCTCGGAACCCGTGGCAATCAGTATCACCTCAGGCGCGCCGCTCGAGGCATCCATCAGCACGTATGCGCCTTTGCGCGCGCCACTCACATCCCCGCACCTCGAGCGATCGAAAATGGGCAGCGGCTGGCGACTGAACACCAGGATGGTGGGCCCGTCGCGGCGATCGATGGCCACGCGCCAGCCTTCGCTGACCTCGTTGGCGTCGGCCGGTCGATAGACGACCATGTGCGGGATCGCGCGCAGCGACGCCAGGTGCTCGACGGGCTGGTGCGTCGGACCGTCCTCGCCGAGGCCGATCGAGTCGTGCGTATAGACGAAGATGGACGGCAGCTCGCTCAGCGCGGCGAGGCGCAGCGGCGGGCGCATGTAGTCGCTGAAAACCAGGAACGTGGCAGAGAAGGCTCGCAGACCGCCGTGGTACACGAGGCCATTGGTGATCGAGCCCATCGCGTGCTCGCGGACGCCGTAGAACATATTGCGGCCGGCATAGCTCCACTCGTCGCCCACCGACCCCTGACGGTCGCTGGCGATATTGTCGGGGCTCTCGAAGTTGCCCTGGTCCTTGAGCGCGGTATCGGTGGAGGGATTCAGATCGGCGCTGCCGCCAATCAGCTCCGGCAGAACACGGGCGATCGCATTGATGACCGTGCCTCCAGCGGAACGCGTGGCCATCTGGCCGCCCTTGACGTCTTCCGGCTTGAACGTGGGCAGTTGACGGTCCCATCCAGCCGGCAGCTCGCCGGCTTGCGTCCGCCGGAACTGCGCCGCGAGGTCAGGGAACTCTCGGGCGTAGGCTTCGAACCGCTGGTCCCACTCACGTTCGAGGGACGCGCCCGTGTCGATCGCGGTGCGGAACTGGGCGAGGGCCTCGTCAGGAACGAAAAACGTCTCGGTCGTCGGCCAGCCCAGGTTGCGCTTGGTGGCCGCGACCTCGTCGGCGCCGAGCGGGCTGCCATGCGCCTGGAACGTACCGGCCTTCTTCGGGCTGCCGTAGCCGAGCGTCGTGTGGACGATGACCAGGGACGGCCGCTGTTTCTCGTCGACGCCGTTCTGGATGGCCTGCTGGATTGTTTCCAGGTCGTTACCGTCGGCGACGTGCTGGACGTGCCATTCCAGGGCCTCGAAGCGCTTGCCGACGTCTTCGGTGAAGATCAGGCCCGTGGAGCCGGCCAGCGTCACCTGGTTGGCGTCGTAGAGATACACCAGCTTGCCCAGGTGCAGATGGCCGGCGATGCTGGCGGCTTCATACGACACGCCCTCCATCAGATCGCCATCCGAAACGATGCCGAAGGTGCGGTGGTCGACGATCGTGTGGCCGCCACGGTTGTAGGTGGCGGCCAGGTGGGCTTCGGCGATCGCCAGGCCGACGCCATTGGCAAAACCCTGGCCGAGAGGTCCCGTGGTGAGCTCGACGCCCGGCGTCAGGCGGTACTCAGGGTGGCCCGGTGTTCGGCTGCCCCACTGCCGAAAGCTCTTGATGTCGTCGAGCGTCAAGCCGTAGCCCGTCAGATACAGCAAGCTGTACAGGAGCATGCTGCCGTGCCCGGCGGAAAACGCGAAGCGATCGCGGTCGGGCCACTTCGGGTTTTTGGGATTGTGGTGGAGAAAGCGGGTCCACACGACATAGGCCATCGGCGCCGCGTCGAGCGGCAGCCCCGGATGACCGCTGTTGGCCTTCTGCACGGCGTCAATCGACAGGGTGCGGATCGTGTTGATCGCGAGCTGATCCAGGGACTGCGAGCTCATGGTGACGTTCTCAAATTTCTCAAGATGAAGTGTAGGCGCTGTCGCATACCGCACATGCCATTCCACGGGTAGCTCTTGTGAGAAATACTCCTCGACCCTTCACTTGTCCGTGTACGACAATGGCCACTGACTCCGTGCCTCGCCTGCCACGCGCCATTCTCGCTTGCTGCCTCAGCCTGATCCTGCTGACGGGCTCGGCGCTGGCGCCCGCCGTCTACGCGCAGGACGCCACCGGGCTGGACGCCATCGGCGCCGAGTACCACGACATGCTCGACCTGTTCTATCGACCCATCGATCCGCACGACCTGCTGCAGGCCGCCTGGACGGCCCTCGGCTCCGACGCGAGCAGGCGTGGCGCGCCCGCCCCAGCGCCACTCCCAGATCTACCCGATGACGCCGACGGCGCATTCTCCACGTTCTCCAGCGCCTATTCGGCTTACGTTGCGAGCGCGTCCTTACCCAGCGGCGCGGCCGCTATCGACGTCGAGATGGGCATGGCCGACAGCGTCCACGAACAGCACACCCACTACCTGTCGCCCGGCATCATGCACGCGTTTTTGTCGACGGTCGGCGGCGGCCAGCAGTCCACGGGTCTGGGCATCAGGCTCGGGGGTGATCCGCCCGGCCTCATCATGGACGTCGCGCCCGGCGGCCCGGCCGACGCCGCCGGCGTCCAACCGGGTGACGTGATCGTCGGCGTGGACGCCAAGGACGTGTCGCATACCGACACGACCACCACCCTGAGCTCCGCGCTCGCGGGTCCCGCCGGTTCGAGCGTGCAACTGTCGATCGATCGCGGCAACGGTCCTCAGGTCGTGAGTGTCACGCGCGGCGCGTATTACTTCCCGCCGCTGCAGTCGAGCATGCTGCCGGGTGGGGTCGGATATCTCAAACTCTCTGATTTCGTGATTTCGGGCACCACGCTGCCGGATGGCACCGAAATACTCGCCGACCTGGACAAGAGTCTGGACGACCTGGACGCGCAGGGCGCGCAAAGTCTCATCCTCGACCTGCGCAACAACGGCGGCGGCAGCGTGCAAACGGCCGACGAGATCCTGGGCCGCTTCTTGCCCGAGACGGTGCGCTCCGTGCGCGAGTCCGATCAGCGCGGGCATTTGACCTACGAGCTGGCCGGCGGTCGCACGCATGACCGCCAGTTGCCCATGGTGGTGCTGGTCAACGGCGGCTCGGCGTCCGCCTCTGAAATCACCGCGTCCGCGCTGCGCGATGCGCACCGCGCCCTGCTGGTCGGTCAGCGGACGGCGGGCGCGGTGGCCTCGTCGGAGCTGTTGCCGTTACCGGGTGGCGCCGGGTTGCAGGTCGCGGTTGCCGCGGCCTCCACGGCGGACACCAACATGACCCTCGACGGCGTCGGCATCACCCCGGACGTGATGACGTCGCAGTCTCGCTCGCTCGACGACTATCGGACTGGACGCGACCCGCAGATAGATGCCGCCATCGGCGCCCTGGCATCCGCGCCGCCGCCGCCCAGCGTTGCCGCCGCGGCTGCACCAGTCACATCTGACGACCTGGATCAACTGCTCGCCGGTGTGCTCCCGGACAGTCAGGACGTGCCCACCAACGACCGACTGCAGACCACCACGCGCTGGCAGCGGCTCGACTACACGCACCCCAACGAGCTGATCGACCAGAACGGGGGCGCGCCGGATCCGCTCGGATTGCAGCAAACGCTCGAGGCGCGCGGCTACGAGGGCTCCGTGGTGGCGACCTATGGCGGCACGCCGGGTGATCTTCCGGCCGTCGGCATTAATGTCGACCTGTACTCGACCGTGGACGGCGCACACTCGGCGACGGCCGTCAACGATCTGCCCCAGATCCAGGTGCCGATCGACGCGCCAATCCAGCTGGGTGACGAGACGGTCGCCTACCGCGGCGCCTGGTTGGCGACCGGGTCAACCGCGCTGGTCTGGCGGCGCGGGCGAGTGGTGTTTACGGTGACGTATTCGGACGTGCCCGGCTTCGATCGACCCGACACGCTGGTGGCCGTCAGCCAGATGGTCGACAGTCGCGCGCAGCAGATGAGCATTCCGTATTTGCCATAGTTCCGAGCGTGTTGCGCTGGCTCCTCCCGCTGTGTGTCGCCGTCTGGATGGCCGCCACGCCGGCTGCCCAGGCTCGGGACGCCCGCTCGGCTGACTGGTTGCGCACGGTGCGGGATACGCCGCTGTGGTCGGGCTCCGACGCGGCGTCCGTGCAGTTCACCTTGCTGCCCCTGGGCTCGTTCCTGCAGCCGCGGGCGGGCAGCGACACCGGCCGCCTGTTGGTCTACTACCCGGGCGACGGCGGCTCGCGGCAGGCCGGCCTGGCCTGGGTGGCCGGCCAGGACGTCGCGCCCAGCGGGCCGCCACCCTGGATCGTCAGCTCCGAGCTGGACGGCGACAATGCGGCGCCGGTCAGTGACGACGAGTCGGTCCCCCAACGCACGCTGCCCGTTGCGCCGCCGCCGGTGACCGCCGCCGAGGTTGCCGTGGTCGACGACGCGTCCGGCTTGCTGCTGTATGGAGCCAACCCGCACGCGCGCGAGGCCCCGGCCAGCACCACCAAAATCGCCACGGCCGTCGTCACCCTCGAGCACGCCGCCGACCTGGACCAGCCGGTCAGGGTCAGCGTCGATGGCTTGAAGATGGCCGCGACGGACGGCTCGTCGATCATGGGCCTCTCGCCCGGCCAGCACGTCACGCTCGAGACGTTGCTCGACGGGCTGCTGTTGCCGAGTGGCAACGATGCCGCCGAGCAGCTGGCGATCTCGGTCGGCGAATCACGGGCCAGCTTCGTGGACTGGATGAACGCGCTGGCAACCGACGAGCTGGGCCTGCGCGATACGCATTTCGTGAATCCGAGCGGCCTGGACGCCGACGGGCACTACTCCAGCGCGTATGACCTGGCCCAGCTCGCGCGGCGGGCGATGCGCGAGGACGTCTTTCGCGAGATCGTCGCCACGCCCGAGATTCGCGCCGAGGGCTTTGTGCTGGTTGGGCACAACCCGCTGATCGGCGTCTACCCGGGCGCCGACGGGGTCAAAACCGGCACCACCGACGACGCCGGCAAGGTGCTCGTGGGCTCGGCGATGCGCAACGGCCGTCGCGTGTACGTCGTGGTGATGCACAGCGACGACATCCAGACGGACACCGCCGCGCTGCTCGATTGGGCGTGGCAGGAATTCAGCTGGAGCTAGCCGGCGAGCGCGCCCATCGGATCCCAGGCCGGCAGCACCGTCGGCTCCATCTCGAGCGCATCCTGCAGCACGGGGGGTAAGTACGAGCGCCGAGCGGCGATCTCGAACGTGAACTCGTCGAACCACGAGTCGTTCATGGTGAAAAAGCCCTTCTGGCCCGGGTCCGCACCCCACGAGTTTTCAACCCGCCAGCGCCGCACCCGTCCGTCGAGCACGTCCGCGCCAGTGAACAGCATGGCGTGCGTCATGCGTGTTTCGCCGTACTGGAGTCGCGCCGCCTTGTCCAGCTCAAACGTCGTGTCGTACACCGAATCCAGGTCGTACAGGTCGCGATCCATCAGTCCCATGTCGCGCCGCATCTGCTTGCCGACGTCACAGCCGAACCAGACCGGCTCGCCCGCCTCGAGCGTGCGCTGCGCAATCTGCTTCATCAACGCCATCTCGACGTTCAGGTAGGTCACGCGTCGCCCGCCGACCACGTTGCCGAGATACTGAACGGTGTACGTCCGCCCGTACGGGTTCGCCGGGCGAGGATCGTGCACCAGGCACACGTACTGATCGAGCGGCAGATCGACAAAGCGCGAGGCGAACTCCCGCGGTGTGATGCGCTCGGTGCGCGCGAAGGCTCCGGCGCTGGTCCGCCACTGAAACGCGAAGTCTTGCGGCGGCGTACCGAGGTGGATGCTCAGCATGCGGTGGATGATCTCGAGATAGTCGTTTTTCACCGACCGCAACGCGGCATTCGGAGCCCCGTCGGCGTGCATGTCCCGCAGCTGACGCGCGCCCTCGCGCAGCTTGCTGCGCAGCACGCCATTCATGCGCCGCGAGTTCGACGAGCTGTTCGTCTCGGGCATCAGCGACTTCGGAGCCAGCCCGTGCTTGTCGACCAGGCTGATGAACATGTTCCACTGGCCACCGTCCGACAGCGGCTGATCGAGTAGAAACGCCACCGTCCGGTCATCCACGTCGCGATCCGCGGTTTCGATGATGGCTTCGAAAAAGTAGTTTGCCCGCTCGAGTTTGTCCCAGAACATCAGGTAGTTCTGGCTGAGCTCGAATTCCTTCACCCCCAGCACCTGCCTGGCCGAAAAGCGCAGCAAGTTCAGACCCGCGAACATCCAGCAGCGGCCGGTTTGCTTCTGGTCGGTGACGCCCCAGTCGTCCAGGGTGATCGAATACGAGTGATCCGTGCTGAATGCGACGCGGTGGTCGAGGGCGATATCGTCGACGCTGTTGCGCGTGACGGCGTTCTGCGCCAGACGATAGCCTCGATTCGCGCTGAACGCGGTCTGTAGCGCCTGGATGGTTTGCGGGTCGAGTGCGCCCGCGGCGTCGCCATCAATCGCCGCTGGCCGGGTCTGGGTCTGGGTCACGGACTGAGCTTACCCCAGGGTCCGCAGCCGATCCCCTAGGTTCTCAGTCGACGGCGTCGGCGCGGTGGCGTCCCACACCGTCATCAGAAACAACGCCACGACGATCGCGTGGACGGCCGTACACCACAGACAGATCGCGCCGATCAGAAACAGCTCGGCGTAGACCAGATAGAACACCGAGAGCAGCCCGGCAACCGACCAGACGACCTGCAACGCCAGCGCCTGCGGCCACCAGCGTCGCGCCGCCAGGATCCCAAGAAACACCGCGAACCACACCAGCCCGAGCACCGCGACAGGCATCGGACCGACCATCGATTCCGCGCTGCTGGTGACCTGTTCGCAGTCCACGATGCCGCCGGTGGCGCACGCCAGGGGCACCTGCTCGGCGAAGTAATGCGTGCCAACCAGATACGCGGAGATCAGCAGGCCCGCGACACCCAGCAGCGCCGGCCACAAGCGACCGCGCATCGCCAGGGAGCTCAGCCCTTGCTGGGCGCGGGCGTCGCCGCGAGCGCCGCCTGCAGCGAGCTGACGGCTGGATCGCTGCAGACGTCGGCTGGCATGTTGCCCGTCGCGCTGCAGATTGCGGCGGTCAGCGCGTTGGCCGAACCGAGGATCGCCTGGGCTTGCTTCGAACTGGGATCCTGCAGCGCGGCCGCGACCTGATCTTGCGACATGCCGCGCAGCGTGCCGACGTCGTAGCTGGCGCCCGAGACGAGGTACTGGCCGGCGAAGTCGATGAACGGGATGGAACCCGCCGACGCGGCCGGCACATAGGGTGGCGCGTCGTACGTCTGGAGCAGGTTGCTCTGGGCGGGCGTCGGCGTCTGGAGCGCCTGGTAGCTGTTGCCCGAGCGGACATTGCTTTGCAGCTCGACGGGGTTGAAGGTGAGGTAGGGACTGGAGTACGTCGAGCCCACAAACGAAAACGTGGGTGTGTTGGGGTATACGTCGTCGGCCGCCGAGTGCGAGAGCTGCAGGTTAGTGAAGGTCCCGAAGCGGCTGAGGGCGATGATCAGCGGCCAGCGCTCGCCAGCACAGAACGGGCAATACTCGGCGCCAAGATACGTCACCACCGGCAGACCATCCGGTCCACGCTGAATGTCGGTGCGCACCGGCGTGGGCAACTGGGCAACCGCGCCGCGCCCGACCTGGTTCAGGCTCGCCGCCGGAACGCTGGTGATGGCGCTGACCAGGCTGTCCGGCGCCGGCCCGCTGGCCGTGGCGGCCGCGCTCGAGTTGGAAGAGCTGACCAGGCGGACGACGACGAACGCGGCCAGCACGAGCACGATGGCCGCGGCGGCGATGATGACCAGCCGTCGCTGACGGGCAGCAGCCTCTTCCTGGGCGCGCCGCGCGGCGCGCCGGCCGGTTGGCCGCTGGCCGTCGGAGGGCGCTCGACCCGACGCGCGCGTCTGTTGCATGCAGGTCCGATTATCAGCCCGCGCTCGGCGGACCGCCCACATTTTGCCGCGTCAGGCGGTCCGCGGCGCTCCGCCGGCTGAACTGTTTGTTAGGCGACGGGTACCTGCTGCTGAGCTCCGCAGGCGCCACAGAACCGGTCGGTCGCCGGCAAGGGCTTGTGACAGGTCGAGCATTCGCGCATGGCCGGCGGCGGCGCCACGGCGACGACCGGCGCCGCTGGGACCACCGGAACCGCATCGGCGGAGCTTTCCGGCTCGTCACTGACAGCCTTTTTGAAGTCCTTCACCGTATCCCCGACGGCTTTGCCCAGCATCGGCAATTTGCCGGGTCCAAAGATCACCAGCACGATGACCAGAATGACGATCACATGCCAGGGTTGCAGAACACCTACGCCCATTTCGCTTCTCCTGCGCGGACTATACATCTTCACTACGTCGGCCAAAACCCTTCGGCTCATCCTTTTATAGGAGGCGCTGTCCGGACGGGCCGTTTTGTGGCGGGCGACTATCCGGAGTGCTATTGTCAGACTGCTCCGTCCGTGGATGGAGTGTTGGGGAAGGACAGGCCCATAGATGGAGCATCCGCCGCGACTCGAGCGAACAGCGCTGGTGGTCGACGACGATGTGTTCGTAGTTTCGGCGCTGGCGGAGTTACTCGACGACGACGGTTTCGACGTCCTGACGGCGACCAACGGCTTCAGCGCCCTGCGCCACGCGATTGCCGCGCGGCCGACGGTCATCTTGCTCGACGTGGCGCTGCCGGAGCGATCCGGCACCGAGCTGGTCACGGATCTACGCGCCGATCCCGCCACGCGCGACGTGGCGATCGTGCTGGTGACCGGCTTCGCCGATCAGCTGTCGGAGGCACAGGTGGCTGACGTGGATGGCGTGGTCGCCAAGCCGTTCGACGCTGGCGACCTGCTGGCGACCATTCAGCATGCGATCCAGAGCGCGGCTAGCCGGCGTGCCGAGGTCGCCCCGGTGGCCGCCGTCAGCCACCGCGCCGCCGGCATGCGCGCCCGACGCGCGGCCGCCAGCCGCCGCACGCGCGGCCGCCGCTGAAGCTCACCAGCCACCCCAAAAGATCGGGGAAAAAGGGCGTGATGCATCAATAGAGGATCCGACCAAAGACGCGGAGGTTGCCTCATAACTCTTCCGACCGAAGGGGGTGAGCGATAACAGGCTGAACGGCGCGG